>DASSFA010000112.1:0-5656 GCA_035694895.1 Rhodanobacteraceae bacterium
ACGTTCATTTCCTTGGCGAGCTGCGCCACCACCGGCGCAGCGCCGGTGCCGGTGCCGCCGCCCATGCCGCAGGTGATGAACACCATGTCGGCGCCGTCCAGGATTTCCACGATGCGCTCGCGATCCTCCAGCGCGGCTTGGCGGCCGAGCTCGGGATTCGCGCCCGCGCCCAGGCCCTTGGTGACGCTGGCGCCGAGCTGCAGCGTGGTGCGTGCGCCGGAGCTCTTGAGCGCCTGCGCGTCGGTATTGGCGCAGATGAATTCCACGCCGTCTATGGATGAATTGACCATGTGGCCGACGGCGTTGCCGCCGCCGCCGCCCACCCCGATCACCTTGATCACCGCGTTGGGTGCAAGTTTGTCCACCAGTTCGAACATGTTCCCGTCCTCCGTAGTACCGCCTTGAGTGAATGCCCCGAGTTTTTTTTGTTTCATCTGGCGCCTGCCCGGGCGCCCGCTCTGTCGTCGCTCAGAAATTCCTGGTCAGCCAGCCGCGCATCTTTCCGATCACGTCACCGACGCTGCCGCCGACCGGGCCCAGCACGTGCCGCGCACTGCTCGCGCGGGCGCCGTGCAGCAACAGCCCCACGCCTGTCGAATAGGCGGGCGTGGAGACGACATCGGAAAGGCCGGTGACGTGCTGCGGCATGCCGAGCCGCACCATCTTGTGGAAGATCTCTTCGGCCAGGTCGAGCGCGCCTTCCATGCGTGCGGCGCCGCCGGTCAGCACGACGCCGGCCGCGACCAGGCTCTCGTAACCCGAGCGGCGCAGTTCGTCCTGCACCATCTCGAAGATTTCCTCGTAGCGCGCCTGGATGGATTGCGCCAGCGCCTGCCGTGCCAGCCGGCGCGGCGGACGGTCGCCCACGCTCGGCACCTGGATGGTTTCCTCCGCGTGCGCGAGCTGCGCCAGCGCGCAGCCATACTTGATCTTGATCTCTTCCGCGTGCGCGGTCGGCGTGTGCACGCCGTAGGCGATGTCCGAAGTCACCTGGTCGCCGCCGACCGGCAGCGACTTGGTGTAGCGGATCGAGCCCTGCGTGTAGATCGCGATGTCGGTCGTGCCTGCACCCAACTCCACCACGCACACGCCCAGCTCGCGTTCGTCGTCGGTCAGCACGGCTTTCGACGAAGCCAATGCCGCGGGCACCAGTTCGTCCACGGACAAGCCGCAGCGCTGGATGCACTTGGTGGTGTTCTGCACCGCGCTGGCCGCGCCCGTGACCAGGTGCACGCCGGCTTCCAGCCTTACGCCGCTCATGCCGACCGGATGGCGGATGCCGTCCTGCCCGTCGATGCGGTATTCCTGCGGCTCCTTGTAGAGCACCTTGCGGTCGGCCGGTATCGCCACCGCGCTGGCCGCCTCGAGAACCTGGTCCAGGTCGCCGGGCGTGACCTCGCGATCGCGGATCGCGGCGGTACCGTGCGAGTTGCGGGTTTCCAGGTGCGACCCGGAAATCGACGCGTACACCGAACGGATGTCGCAGCCGGCCATCAGTTCGGCCTCCTCGACCGCGCGCTGGATCGAGTGCACGGTGGATTCGATGTCCACCACCGCGCCCTTCTTCATGCCGCGCGAGATGTGCGAACCCAGTCCGATCACCTCGACCGGTTCGCCCGGGAGGTATTCGCCCACGACCGCCACCACTTTCGAGGTGCCGATGTCCAGGCCGACGACCAGATGCTTTTCGCTTTTGCGATTCATGGGTCTAAACGTGTCCGGTAGCAGCATGGGAATTCGAACCGATTGTGGAAGGGGAATTGCGTGCGGCCGGTGTCGCGGGCGCATCCGCCCACTTCACCGCGAAGCCGTTGCTGTAGCGAAGATCGGCATAGACGAAACCGCCGGCGCGACCGCTCATGAGCTTCGGCATCACTTCGATGAAGCGCGCCAGCCGCTGCTCCGGCGCGTCGCGGCCGATCACGATGGAAGCACCATTGGCGAGCGTGAGGTTCCAGCTTCCGCGCTCGGACAGCTCGACGCGGTCCACCACCAAGTGGAAGGGAGCGAAGTCGCGCTGCGCTTCCTGGTAGAACTCGATCACTTCACCGACGCGGTCGTCCGGCCCGGACAGGCGAGGCAGGTTCGGCACGGCATCGGCGCCGGGCACCACGAACAATCGCCCGCCCGCATCGAGCAGCCTGCCCTGTCTCCAATGCGCGAACGGATGCAACTCGCTCACGCGCAGCTCCAGCGTGTCCGGCCAGCGCTTGCGCGCTTCCACCTGCGCCACCCACGGCAGCGCGGCGACCGCGCCGCGCACCCGTTCCAGATCCAGCGCGAAGAACCCCGCCCGCAAATCCGGCGCGACCGCCTTTTTCAATTCCCCGGCGTCGACGTGCACGAGTTCGCCCTGCACCTGCAACTGCCGGACCGGCCAGCGGTCGGCGGCGAACCAGCCCTGCAGCACGCCCACGATCGGCAGCGCGATCAGCGCGATGGCGACCAGCCAGGCGACGACGCGCATGTTCACCGCGCCCTTCATGCGGTGTCTCCTTCGAAACTGGTCTCCAGCACGCGCCAGCACAGTTCCTGGTAATCGATGCCCGCCACCGCCGCGGCCTTGGGCACCAGCGAGTGCGACGTCATGCCCGGCGCGGTGTTCACTTCCAGCAGCCAGTTGCGGCCCTGTGCATCGCGCATCACGTCCACGCGCCCCCAGCCGGAACAGCCCAGCGCGTCGAACGCGCGCAATGCAAGCCCGCGCAGTCCGTCTTCCGCCTCGCCCTGCAGGCCGGGACAGATGTATTGCGTGTCCTCGGCGACGTACTTGGCGTTGTAGTCGTAGTAGGCGCCCTTGGGCACGATGTTGATGCTCGGCAGCACCTGGCGATCGAGGATGCCGACGGTGAATTCGCCGCCGCCTTCGATCAGGGTTTCCATCAGCAGGTCGCCGGGATAACGCTGCGCGAGCGCGACCGCCTCGTCCAGATCCTTTTCGTCGAACACGCGCGACACGCCCACGCTGGAACCTTCGCAGGCGGGCTTCACGATCAGCGGATAGCCGATCGCGCGTGCGGCCGCATGCACGTCCGCGCCGCGCGGCAGCGGCACGAATTTCGGCGTCGGCAAGCCGAGCGCGTTCCACACGTACTTGCTGCGCACCTTGTCCATCGAGAGCGCGGAACCGAGCACACCCGAACCGGTGAACGGGACATGCAGCGACTGCAGCGCGCCCTGCAGCACGCCATCCTCGCCGCCGCCGTGCTGGCCGTGCAGGATGTTGAACACGCGCGCGAAGTGGCCTGCGCGCACTGCATCCAGCAGTGCGGGAATGCCGTCGATCGCGTGCGCGTCCACGCCGCGCGCCTTCAATGCCGCCAGCACGTTGCGGCCCGAATCCAGCGATACCTCGCGCTCGGCGGAACTGCCGCCCATCACCACGGCTACGCGGCCGAACGCGCGCGGGTCGGTGACGTGCTTCATGCTCCACCTCCGGTCTTCAATTCGCCCAACGCGGCGAGTTCAACGGCCGCCGCGCCGATATCGCCCGCGCCCAGCAACAACAGCATGTCGCCATCGCGCAGCAGGGCCGGCAGAGCAGCGCGCAGGTCACGCGGATGCTCCACGAACACCGGGTCCACCTTGCCGCGCGCGCGCACCGCGCGCGCCAGCGCGCGACCGTCCGCGTTCGCGATCGGCGCCTCGCCTGCGGGGTAGACCTCGGTCAGCAACAGTACGTCCGCTTCGCTCAGAACCGCGGCGAAGTCGTCGAGCAGATCCCGTGTCCGCGTGTAACGATGCGGCTGGAATGCGACCACCAGCCGGCGCTGCGGCCAGCCGCCACGCGCGGCGGCGAATACCGCCGCAAGCTCGCGCGGATGGTGCCCGTAGTCGTCCACCAGCAAGGCACGGCCCTGGTCGAGCGCGAGTTCGCCGCGCTGGTGGAAGCGCCGGCCAACTCCCTGGAATTTCGCCAGCGCGTGCGCGATCGCCTGCGGCTCGACACCCAGTTGCCAGCCGATGGCGCTCGCGGCGAGCGCGTTCAGCACGTTGTGCCGGCCGGGCAGATTCAAGATGACCGGCAACGGCGCCATCTCCGGCAGGTGCAGGTCGAACCGCATCGTCGCGCCGTCCGCGCGCACATTCTTCGCGCGCACGTCGGCATCCGCCTCGATCGAGTAGGTCAGCGCGTTGCGCGGCGTTTCACGCGCAAGCTTCGCGACTTCCGCATCGTCCGCGCACAGCACCGCGAGCCCGTAGAACGGCAGCCGGTGCAGGAAATCCGAGAACGCCTTGCGCACCTGCGCGAAATCGCCCGCGTAGTTTTCAAGGTGATCGGCATCGATGTTGGTGATCACCGCGATCACCGGCGAGAGCAGCAGGAACGAACCATCCGATTCGTCGGCTTCGGCGACCAGGTATTCGCCCGCGCCCAGGCGCGCGTTGGCGCCGGCCGAAACCAGCTGTCCGCCGATCACGAAGGTCGGGTCGTAACCGGCTTCGGCCAGCACGCTCGCGACCAGGCTGGTGGTGGTGGTCTTGCCGTGCGTGCCCGCCACCGCGATGCCGCGGCGAAAGCGCATCAGCTCGCCCAGCATTTCCGCGCGCGGCACCACCGGGATGCGGCGCTCGTGCGCGGCGACCAGTTCCACGTTGTCGGCACGGATCGCGCTGGAGATCACCACCGCGTCGGCATCGGCCACGTGTTCCGCCGCGTGGCCGATGTGAACCGCGACGCCCATCTTCTGCAGGCGTTGCGTCACGTGCGAAGCGTGCTTGTCGGAACCTGACACCGCGTAGCCGAGCGTCAGCAGCACCTCGGCGATGCCGCTCATGCCGACCCCGCCGATGCCGATGAAATGCACGCGGCGGAACGCCTGCATGATGTCGGTGTGCGCGGGAAGGCGGCGCGGCGTCATGCAGCCACCTCCAGGCAGCGCTGCGCGATCGTCGCCGCAGCATCGGGCTTGGCCAACTTGCGTGCAGCCTGCGCCATGGCCAGCAGGCGTTCGCGATCGCCGAGCAGAACCTGAAGGCGATGCGCGAACCTGGCGGCGTCGAAGTCGCGTTCCTGCACCAGCTCTGAAGCCCCGGCCCGCACGAAGCCTTCCGCGTTGCGGGTCTGGTGATCGTCGACCGCGTACGGAAACGGAACCAGGATGGAGCCCAGCCCCGCGGCGGCGAGTTCGGCGAGCGTGAGCGCGCCGGCGCGGCAGATCGCGAGGTCCGCAGCCGCGTACGCGCGCGCCATGTCCTCTATGAACGGCACCACGTTCGCCTCCACCTGCGCGCGCGCATAGGCCGAACGCGTGGCTTCGACATGCGCCGCACCGCACTGGTGCAACACGCGCGGACGCTGCTCTTCGGGAATCAGGGAGAGCGCATCCGGAAGACGCAGATTCAACGCGCGCGCACCGAGGCTGCCGCCCAGCACCAGCAGTGAGGCGCGCTGGCCTTCACGCGTCGCGATGCGCTGGGCGGGCGACGGCAGTGCTGCGATTTGCGCGCGCACCGGATTGCCGGTCCACTCCGCGCGCGTGGATGATGGAAACGCATCGGAGAAGCCCGCCAGCACGCGTCGCGCGAATTTCGCCAGCACGCGGTTGGTGAATCCGGGAATGCGGTTCTGTTCGTGCACCAGCAGCGGTTTGCGCAGCAGCCACGCGGCAACGCCCCCCGGCCCCGCGACGTAACCGCCCAGCGACAGCACGCT
>DASSFA010000113.1:0-2174 GCA_035694895.1 Rhodanobacteraceae bacterium
CAACAACTTCGCCGACCACGAGCAGTGGATCAACTTCATGAAGAATCTCGCGATCGCCGGCGGCTTCCTGGTGCTGGCCGTGCGCGGCGCCGGCGGATTGTCGCTGGACGCATGGCGGCGTTACCGCAAGCAGAAGCAAAAGATCTTTTTCTGATCGTTTCTCGTGCGATCATCCCTGATCGCAGCCTCGTTGCAGTCGGCTGATTAACCGAGCCGTTCCAAGTCCATCAAGACCAGAACGGCCTTCCATGGCCTGGCTTTTCACAACAGCCGCTACGAATGGAACGCTGAGTGACTGTTCTACCCGTGCGCGTGCCCGTCGCCTGGATGCGCATGCCCATGCGCGATTTCCTCGGGCGCGGCGGCGCGCACGTCGATGATCTCGATGTCGAAATGCAGGGTCTTGCCGGCCAGTGGGTGGTTGTGGTCGACGTCGATCGAACTCATGCCGACCTTGTGCACCGTGACCATGCGTTGGCCGCCATCTTTGGTTTGCAGCACGGTGGTCATGCCGGGCTTCAACTTCTGCGCATCACGGAAATACTTCTTGGGCACGCGCTGCAGCAGGCCTTCCTGGCGTTCGCCGTAGGCGTCCTCCGGCACGATGTCGATCTCGAACTTGTCGCCGGCCTCGCGCCCGGCCAGCGCCTTTTCGACGCCCGGCACCAATTGGCTGTGGCCCAGCAGCGCCAACAGTGGTTCGCCGCGCTGACGCGAATCGTCGTACGGTTCGGCCGCGGCGTCGGCCGCGTCGCGCACGACGTAGTGGAAACTCACCACGGAATCCTTTTCTGCACGCATAACAATCTCTGATCAGGCTGGCTAGTGCGAAACGCTGCCCCCTTGAGTCAAGGGGGCGGCTCGCGCACGGCGCGAGCGGGTTGTGGGGGAATGGCTTCTCAGTCCGCGACAGCGGGCGAATCGCGCATGGTAGCGTCGCCGGTTTCCGGCGTCACGCCGAACTTCGCGCCGTGCGCTTCCGGCCCGAACCACGTCAGCAGCGCCAGCAGCACCGCGACGATGCCGATCCAGACCGACTGCACGATCGCGTAATCTCCGCCGTGCGCATGGGCGATCGAGGTCATCGCGAACGCGGTCCACGACACCAAAAGGTTGCCGAGCTGGTAGGCGAAGCCCGGCAAGGTCCCGCGCACGTCGTCGGGCGAAAGTTCGTTCAAATAACCCGGCACCACGCCCCACGCGCCCTGCACCGCGATCTGGATCCAGAACGCGCCGATCGCGAGCAGCAGCACCGAACCGCCGTAGCTCCACAGCGGGATCGCGGGGAGCGCCAGCACGCAGGCGATCGCCATCGCGCGGCGGCGGCCGATCTTCTCGGACCACTGGCCGAACACCAATCCGCCGGCCAGCGCGCCGAGGTTCAGGATGATCGTCAGCAGGCTGGTGGTGTGGGTATCGAAATGCATCTGCAATTTCAGGAACGTCGGGTACACGTCCTGCGAGCCGTGGCTGAAGGCATTGAACACCGCCATGGTCACGATCATGTAGGCCAGCAGCTTCCAGCGTCCGCGCATGGCTTCCATCACACCGTGACGCACGCCGGCGCGCTCGCGTTGTTCGAACACCGGCGATTCCGGCACGCTGCGGCGCAGATACAGCACCAACAGCGCGGGCAGGATGCCGAGCACGAACATGCCGCGCCAGCCGATGCTGTCGAACAACAGCCCGTACGCCAACGCGCACAAAAGATATCCGCACGGATAACCGGATTGCAGGATGCCGGACACGATGCCGCGCGAGCGCGCGGGGATCGATTCCATCGCCAGCGACGCACCGGTGCCCCATTCGCCGCCCATCGCGATACCGAACAACGAGCGCAGCACCAGCAATGCGGCCAGCGACGGCGCGAACGCGCAGGCGAGACCCAGCACCGAATACAGCATGACGTCGATCATCAGGATGCGCCGGCGTCCGTAACGGTCGGCCAGGCGCCCGAAGATCAACGCGCCCAGCGGCCGGAATGCCAGCGTCAACAGCAGCGCGAAGGCGACGTCCGAAACCGGCACGTGGAAACTGTCGGCCACCGCCGGCATCATCATCACCAGCAGGAAGTAATCGAACGCGTCCAGCGTCCAGCCCAGGAAGGTAGCGGCCACGGTGTGACGCTGGGTGCTGTCGAGCGCACGCAGATCGGCGAGTACGGACATGAACGA
>DASSFA010000114.1:0-6953 GCA_035694895.1 Rhodanobacteraceae bacterium
GGCCATCGTGGATGGCCAATCGCTCTACGATCTCGACATCGAGATCCCCTCCAAAGAGCAGAAGAAGTCCAACATCTACAAGGGTCGCATCACCCGCGTAGAACCTTCCCTCGAAGCCTGCTTCGTCGAATACGGCGGCGAACGCCACGGCTTCCTGCCGCTGAAGGAAATCTCCCGCGAATACTTCAATCCGAATGCCGACCCGAACAAGGCCGGCATCCGCGAGCTGCTGAAGGAAGGCCAGGAACTGGTCGTGCAGGTCGAGAAGGAGGAACGCGGCAACAAGGGCGCCGCGCTCACCACCTTCATCTCGCTCGCCGGCCGCGACATGGTGCTGATGCCCAACAACCCGCGCGCCGGCGGCGTCTCGCGCCGGATCGAGGGCGAGGACCGGCAAGCGCTCAAGGAAGCGCTGGACCACCTGCAGGTGCCCGAGGACATGGGCCTGATCGTGCGCACCGCCGGCGTCGGCCGCGACGCCGAGGAGCTGCAGTGGGACCTCGACTACCTGCTGCAGCTGTGGAAGGCCATTTCCGAAGCCGCCGTCGGCCGGCCCGCGCCGTTCCTGATCTACCAGGAATCGAAACTCATCATCCGCGCATTGCGCGACTACCTGCGCGGCGACATCGGCGAGATCCTCGTGGACGAGCCCTCGCTCTACGAGGACGCGCGCGACTTCATGCAGCAGGTGATGCCCAACAACCTGCGCAAGCTCAAGCTCTACGACGAAACCGTCCCGCTGTTCACCCGTTTCCAGATCGAAACCCAGATCGAGAACGCCTACGAGCGCAGCGTGCGCCTGCCCTCGGGCGGCTCGATCGTGATCGACGGCACCGAAGCGCTGACCGCGATCGACATCAACTCCTCGCGCGCCACCAAGGGCGGCGACATCGAGGAGACCGCGTTCAACACCAACTGCGAGGCGGCGGTGGAGATCGCGCGCCAGTTGCGCATCCGCGACGCCGGCGGCCTGATCGTCATCGACTTCATCGACATGGAATCGCCGCGCCACCAGCGCGAAGTCGAGGAGAAGCTCAAGAACGCGCTGAAGCTGGACCGGGCGCGCGTGCAGATCGGCCGCATTTCGCGCTTCGGCCTGCTGGAGATGTCCCGCCAACGCCTGCGCCCCAGCCTGGGCGAATCCACCCAGATCGTCTGCCCGCGTTGCGACGGCCACGGCCGCATCCGCGGCGTGGAGTCGCTGTCGCTCTCCGCATTGCGCCTGCTGGAAGAGCACGCGATGAAGGAGAACACCGGGCAGGTGCTGGTGCAGGCCCCGCCGTCGGTCGCCAACTTCCTGCTCAACGAGAAGCGCGCCAGCGTGGTCGAGATCGAACTGCGCCACAAGGTGCACGTGGTGATCGTCGCCGACGAGAACCTGGAAACGCCGCACCTGGAAATCACGCGCATCCGCGAAAGCGAGATGGGCGAGCATTCCAAGCCCAGTTACGAACGGATGACGCCGGCAAAAACCGCGCCGCTGCCGAAGGTCGGCCAGGTCGAGGCCCATGGCGAGGAGCCGGCGGTGAGCGGCATCAAGCCGGCCACGCCGATGCCGCAACGCGAGGAAGCTCCCGTGCCGGTCGCACCGGCCATGCCGATGGCGACGAACGGCGGCGGGCTGCTCACGCGCCTGTTCGGCTGGTTCCGCAACGAACCCGCCAGGGAGGCCGCGCCCGAGAAGGCGCGCGCGCCGCGCGAGGGTGCGGTCCCGCAATCGTCGGCACGCAGCGAGTCTTCGCGCGAGCGTTCGCGCGACCGCAACCGTGATCGTGGCCGCGACCGCGACAATGCACGCCAGCAGCAGCGCCCGCAGCGGCAATCCGTCTCGCAGCCGCAGCAGAACAAGCAGCGGCATGAACAGCGCCAGCAGCAGCGCGCGGAGCGCAAGGCGGCGATCGCCGCGCCGGCCGAACACAAGCCGCAACAAACCGCGCAGGTGAGCAACAAGCCCGCCGCGGACAGGTCCGTCGAGGAAACCCCGCGCATCGCCGCGCTTCCGACGCCCGCTCCCGCGCATGCGCAGGAGCACGCGAAAGCCGAAACCGAGGCGAACAAGCACGAAGCCGCGCAGGTCACGCAGGACCAGAAGGCGGTGAACGCGGACGGTACGCCGGCAAAGCGCCGCCGCGGCCGCCGCGGCGGACGTCGCCGCAAGCGCGCCGCCGAAACACAGGCTCAGCAGGGGCAGAACAAAATCGAGCACGCCGCGCCGGCGCGCGACGTGGACGACGAGGAGGGAGAGCCCTCACGCGCACCCGCTCCTTCCCTCTCGCCTGTACCACGCCCGCATGCGCCGGTACGCGAACATGCACCGCCGCACGCGGCGACGAACGAACACGCGGCGCAACCCGAATCCGGTTCGCTGGGAGGACATTCGTCCAGCGGCCCTGTCGCGAGCGCGCCCGTGGCGGCGCCGACCGGCGCGTCCGAAAAGGTGGAGATCCGCAGCTTCCCCGTGGCCGCCGCGCCCTCGCCGACAGCGCAGGATTCTTCGGTCGAAACTGCACCGTTTGCGGCCAAGCTGCCGACCCCCGCGCCGTTCGCGACCGGCGAGCGCGCGCCGGCGGGCAACAGCGATGCGGCCGCACCGCCCCCCTCGCATTCCGAAGGCACCTCCGGAGCGGCGGAGCCCGCGCATCGGCCCGCGCTGGGGACCGGCGGCGGCATGGGTTCGTCGCAGCCGCAAGGCGGATTCGAGGCGAGCACCCCGAGTGCATCGCAGCCGGCATTCACGCCGCATCAGGGTGATCTGCTGCCGAACCGCGCAGCGGAACCCGCGCGCGCAGAAAGCGGCGGCGAATCCGCGTCGGGTTCGAACTGAGGTCGAGGTCAGCCGCCGGCCAGCGCCGGCGGCGCCTGCTTTTTGTCTTCCAGCATGCCGTGCGCCCCGAGCAGGTGCGCCAGCGCGATGGTGTGCTCTACGCCGAGCTTCTCGAACAGGCGCTGCTTGTAGGTCGAGACGGTCTTGGGACTGAGATGCAGGCGCTCCGCGATCGCGTTGATCGCGACGCCCCGTGCCAGCATCAACGCCACTTCCAGCTCGCGCGAGGACAGCGACTCCAGCGGCGATGATTCGCCATCCACCGTGGCCAGCGCCATCTCGCGCGCGATCGTGGCATCCAGATACCGCTTGCCCTGGGCGACGCTACGCACGGCGGTCAGCAGTTCGTCGGCAGGACAGGCCTTGGTGAGGTAGCCGAGCGCGCCGGATTGCAGCAGCCTGCGCGGGAAGCGCGCGTCGTCCACCACGGTCAGGATGATGACGTGCGTCGGCAGGTCGGCACGGCGCACGCGCTCGGTGAGTTCGATGCCGCTCATCCCCGGCATGTGCACGTCCAGCAGCGCGACCTCGGGCTTCTGCGAGCGGATCAGGCGCAGGCCTTCTTCGGCGTTGCCGGCTTCGCCGACCACCTCGATATCGGCTTGCGCGGACAGGATCAAACGGAATCCGGAGCGGACGAGCTCATGGTCGTCCACCAGCACGACGCGGATCATGGCAACTCCCCGGTAGCCTCCCTCGCGGCCCGACGGTACGGTGCCGGCGCACACGATGCAAGTGCACGGCTGGTGCCCGGGGTCGGGATCGAACCGACATGGCCGTGAGGCCGAGGGATTTTAAGTCCCTTGCGTCTACCAGTTTCGCCACCCGGGCGAGTGGGTCATTGTGCCTCAAGCATGCGCCGCATGCTGCGTCGTGGTCGAGCCGCGGCGGTTCTTCATCTTTTCGGCTGCGACGCGCAGCGCCAGTGGTTACGAGGCTTCGACGGCGGCGACCTAGACTCGTGCGGATCACGGATGGAACCGCATGAACCCGGAAGGCAGGATGCAAGGCTGGTTGCCGCGCCCGTTCGAAGGCCATTACGGCATCAGCCTCGCGGTCTCGATCATCGCGCTGGTGCCTTTCATCGTCGTCAGCACCGCCGACGTGATGTTCGCAAAGCAGGTGCAGCAGGCGCTGCACTCGAGCCAGCTCGGCACGCAGCTGATTTCCGGATTCGCGATCGCCGCCTACGCATTCGGCGCCCTGCTCGGCGGCGACCTGATCCAGCGTTTCCGCCAGCGTCACCTTTTCCTGGTGTGCGAAGCGCTGTTCGTGCTCGGCTGCGCGCTCGCCGTTTCCGCGCCGATCTTTCCCGTGTTCGGCGCCGGGCGCGTGTTGATGGGCCTCGCCACCGGCCTGCTGCTGGTGATCGCGCTGCCACCGGTGATCCTGCGCTTCCCGTCGGAAAAACTGCCGAAGACGATGAGCTGGGTGGACCTGGGGTTCTTCGGCGCGGTCTGCGCGGGACCGCTGGTGGGCGGCGCCGTGGCCGCGATGCATGCATGGCGATGGTTCTTCGCCGGACTCGGCGCCATCGGGCTGCTCAACTCCATGCTCGCGCTGCTGACCGAACCGGTGTACGACCCGCCCAATCCCGGGCTGCCCTTCGATTACCGGGCGCTGCTTCTCGGCTTCGGCGCAGTGGTCCTGCCGTTCTGGGCTACCGGCGAACTTGCGGCGCATGGCTTCGCATCGGTGTTGTTCACCGTGCTGCTCGCAGCGGGGATGGCGTGCTTCGTTGCGCTGCTGCTGGTGGAGTACCACCAGCGGGAACCGCTGTCTCCCGTAAAACTGATGTGGCACACGATCGCAGTGATCGGCACGCTGGTGGCGATGTTCGCAGGCAGCCTGTTCGTCAGCTTCCTCGAGCTGGCCGAGCGCCTGCACCTGCAGGCGCTGCAACATTCGCCGTTCGACACCGGCGTGCTGTTCTCGCCGATGATCGGCGGCGTCTGCATCACCGCCGCGCTGGTCGGGCTCCTGCTGCGGACGCGCTTCCTGCCGATACTGATCCTGGCCGGCATGACCTCCCTGATCGGTGGCGGCGTCCTCATCTTGAATCTCGGCGAGCAAGGCGCTGCGCTGCCGACACTGGCCGCCGCCGGTCTGCTGGGACTCGGCGCGGGCGCCACCGTTTCCCCTGGACTGATCCTGGCCGCCTTCTCGGTCGCATCGAGAATGGTCGGCCGGGTATTCGCGCTTGTCGAACTGGTGCGCTCGCTCGCCGACTACGTCATCACTCCGATCATCCTGAAGATCGCCCGCGTGCGTTCGCTGCAACCGCCGCTCGACTGGCCGGGCGTGTATCGTGCGACCGAGATCACGCTGTGGCTCGCGGTGGGCTTCACGGTGTTCGGCGTGGCGCTTTGGATGGCGGGCGGCGCCGGCCTGCCCGTGCCGAACATCAACGCATGGATCAAGGAAAGCAAGCCGGCGATCCCTTCTCCCGGGCTACTCGCCCGGTTCAGGAACAAGGCATCGCTTTCCTGACTCCGCATGGTTGACTGTCGCCGTGGCGGCGTTATCATTACCGGCTCGCGCGGGAATAGCTCAGTTGGTAGAGCACGACCTTGCCAAGGTCGGGGTCGCGAGTTCGAGTCTCGTTTCCCGCTCCATTTTTGTTGCGCCCGCCACGGGCGCAAGATCGAAACCCTGGCGCTGCCGGGGTTTTGTTTTTACGCCGCCCGCTTCGTGCCCGCGGGTAGAATCAACAAGTCACCGGCCTGGTGGCAGAGTGGTCATGCAGCGGACTGCAAATCCGCGTACGCCGGTTCGATTCCGACCCAGGCCTCCACATGCGAGGGATGTGCCCGAATGGCAAAACGGGTGCGCAAGGATCAATCCCTGCCTCGCGACCCCAGTTCGACCCGGATCCCGGCGCCAGGGTTCGTGCAATCTTCCCTGATTGCTGCACACAGCCGGCTCGCCAGCTTGTGCAACGACAACCCGCATTCAAGACTGCGATTCGGAACTGGAGCGCGACGAATCCACCCGCAGCACCGGCCACGCCGCGCGCAGGTAGGCCAGACCCGACCAGATGGTCAGCACCGCGGCGATCACCAGCAGACTTTCCCCGATGTGATACACGCGCAGCACCGGCGCGTCGTGCTGCGCGAGCAGCACCAGCAGCGCCACGATCTGCATCACCGTCTTGATCTTGCCGATCCACATCACGTTGACGCGCGTGCGCTCGCCGACGAAGGCCATCCACTCGCGCAGCGCGGAGACCGCGATCTCGCGGCCGACGATGATCGCCGCGGTGATCGCCAGCAGCACGGTCGGGTGCGCCTGCACCAGCAGGAACAGCGTGACCGCCACCATCAGCTTGTCGGCTACCGGATCGAGGAAGGCACCGAACGCGGATACCTGGTCGTAGCGGCGGGCGAGCCAGCCGTCCAGCCAGTCGGTCACACTCGCCAGCAGGAATACCGCCGCCGCGCCCGCACCAGCCCCGCGGAACGGCAGGTAGAACACCACCACCATGACCGGCAGCAGCGCCATGCGGAACAGGGTCAGCGCATTCGGCAGGTTGATCCGCATGGGCGATCTCTGATGAAGGCGTGAGTGTCGCATATCGGGCGACCGGTGGTGAGCGGAACCGGGTGCGCTCATTCGTGCAGGTACGCGTAAATGCGTTCGGCCAGCGCGCGATTGATCCCGCGTACGCGGCTCAGCTCTTCCACGCCCGCCGCGGCCACGCCGGCGTGGCCACCGAACGCTTTCAACAGCGCCGCCCGGCGGCCGGCGCCGATCCCGGCGATGTCTTCCAGCATGCCGCGCTCGCGCGCGGCTTCGCGGCGCTTGCGATGGCCGGTGATGGCGAAGCGATGCGCCTCGTCGCGGATCGCATCAATGAGGTGCAACGCCGGCGAGCCGGGGCCCGGATTCAGTTGTCGGCCGCTGTCGCCGAGGATCAGGGTTTCCTCGCCGACCCGCCGCGACGGTCCCTTCGCCACGCCCACCACTTCGATGCCCTGCACGCCATGTTCGCGCAGCGCTTCCAGCGCCTGCGCCACCTGCCCCGCCCCGCCGTCAATCAGCCACAGATCCGGCGTCTCGCCGGTGCCGGCAACGATGGGTTTCAACCGTCGCGTCAGCACCTGGTGCATCGCCGCGTAATCGTCGCCGG
>DASSFA010000115.1:0-3824 GCA_035694895.1 Rhodanobacteraceae bacterium
GGCGAAGTCCACGGGCCTGCGCGTGCTGTGGTGCTGCGATCCGATGCACGGCAACACGGAAACCCTGGAGAACGGCACCAAGACCCGCCGCTTCGCCAACATCCGTTCGGAACTGGAGCAGGCGTTCGATATCCACGCCGCTGCGGGTTCGCATCTCGGCGGCGTGCACTTGGAACTTACCGGCGAGGACGTCACCGAATGCATGGGCGGCGCGCGCGATCTGTCCGAGACGGATTTGATGCGCGCGTACAAATCGTCCGTGGATCCGCGCCTCAACTACGAGCAGTCGCTGGAACTGGCGATGCTTATCGTGCGCAAGTCGGGCAATCAGGTCGCTGCGCTGTAAGGCGGGTCTCGACCCGCGTTACCCGAATTGAAGCCTCGGTGCGTGCGTAATGGCGGGTTGAAACCCGCCCTGCGGTCATTGCGTCACCGTCGTCCTGAACTCCGGATCGCGTCGCGCATGCGTCGCCTGCTCGAACGCATACGCGATGCCGATCAGCTTCGGCTCGCTCCACTTGCCGGCGAAGAACGAGACTCCGACCGGCAGGCCGTGCACGTAGCCCGCGGGAACCGTGATGTCCGGATAGCCGGCGACCGCCGCGGGCGACGAGCTGCCGCCGGTGGTGTGATCGCCGTTGATCAAATCCGTCGTCCACGCAGGACCAACAGTCGGCGCGAGCAGCGCATCGAGATGGTGCTTGCGCAGCGCGGCGTCTATGCCTTCCGGGCCGGCCAGCTTCCTGCATTTCGCCAGCGCCTCGCGATACTTCTTGTCAGTCAGCGGCCCGCGCTTCTGCGCCCGCTCGAACAGCTCCTGCCCGAACCATTGCAGTTCGGTGTCCGCGTGCGCCTTGTCCCAGGCGATCAGGTCGGCGAGCGTGTGCACCGGCAGGCCCTTGCGCGTGGCGAGATAGGCGTTCAGGTCGTGCTTGAATTCATAGGAGAGCACGACACCTTCGGCATCGCCGTAATCGTCGAGGTGCGGAATCTTGACCGGATCGATCACGATCGCACCGGCGCGGCGCAATGCCGCTACGGCATCATCGAGCACGCGATCGGTGTTCGGGTCGTACCCGGCGAGCTTGCGCACCACGCCGATGCGCTTGCCCTTCAGTGCGTTCGCATCGAGGAAGCGCGTGTAGTCGGTCTTGTGCGAATCGGCTGGCGCGGTTGCGGGATCGCGCGGATCGCTGCCGGCGATCACGGTCAGCACGCGCGCGGCATCGGCGACGGTACGCGTGATCGGGCCGGCGGTGTCCTGGCTGTGGCTGATCGGTACGATCCCCGCGCGACTGACCAGCCCGAGCGTCGGCTTGATCCCGACGACGCCGTTGATGGCGGAAGGACAGACGATCGAGCCGTCGGTTTCGGTACCGATGGCGACGGTCGCCAGGCCCGCCGCGACCGCGACCGCCGATCCGGAACTGGAACCGCATGCATTGCGATCGAGCGCATACGGGTTGCGCGTGAGTCCACCGCGGCCGCTCCAGCCGCTGGTCGAATGCGTCGAGCGATAGTTCGCCCATTCGCTCAGGTTGGTCTTGCCCAGCAGCACGGCGCCCGCGCCGCGCAATTTCGAAACGACGGTGGAATCCTGCGAGGCGGGCTGGCCGACCATCGCCAGCGACCCGGCGGTAGTCTGCATTGAATCGGCGGTGTCCAGATTGTCCTTCACCAGCACCGGAATGCCGTACAGTGCGCCGGCGTTTTGCGGGAGCTTGTCGGCGATCGCAAGCGCATCCGGATTCGTCTCGATCACCGCGTGCAGCGCCGGGCCGGACTGGTCGATGGTGCGGATACGTTGCAGGAAATACGCGGTCAGCGCGTGCGGGTCGTACGCGTGCGAGGCGTAAGCCTGTTCGATCTGCGCGATATCTGAGTGCCAGTCGGGCGATGTGGCGGATGTAGCCGCGCCGGCGGATGCGGCCACGGCGGCGGCCGGTCCCACTACAAGGAGGATCCGTGCCGTCATGCGGCGGGCGTGCAAGATCATGGGCGTCTCCCTCAGGTGCCCCGGCAAAGGCGGTGCGATGATGCCAGAACGCGGGCCAATGCCGGCGGAAGGTCCGCAGGCGTCCTTCTACAAGCCTGCCACGGCCTCCGCCAGTTGCCACCACGGTTCGATGTTCCAGAACCTGCGCGCCTGCCCGGAAGGCGAGGGCAGTACGAAGACGCGGCTTTGCGCGATGCGTTCGTCGTGTTCGCCATACGGAAGCACGCGGTCGAAATAGCCGAGCGCGGCATTCTTGCTGGTGAACGCGACGATCCGAGGCTTCCAGCGCGCGAGCTTGCGCCGAAGCGACGCAGCATCGAAGGCGTCGTAGGGCAACTCGTGATCGGCGCCGAAGTGCAGCTTGGCGAGATCGGTCAGTCCGATGCCGTACTCGAGCACGCGCGGGAATTCCTGCGGCGCCAGTCGCCTCGGCGTCAAGCCGACCTCGAACAGCGTCCGCCAGAAGTAATTGCCCGGGTGCGCGTAGTACGCGCCCTCGCGCGCCGAGCGGGTGCCCGCGGCGGTGCCGCAGAACACCACGCGCAGGTTGGGCGCGAGCACGTCGGGGAGGATGTGTTGGCTTGGACGGCTCGGCATGGAGGCCGGCATGATCGCATGCGGAACGTCATGACTTGCCGGCCTTGTTGCCTCAGCCGGAACCGGAGTATGTTGCCGGATTGATTCGAGCCTGGGGACTAGTCATGGCCGCTCGCCGCTTTCGCCTTTCCTCGTTCGCGTTCGCCCTGGCCGGCATCGCGCTTGCCGTGCCGCTGGCGGGTTTTGCCGCAACGAAGGCATCCTCGAACTTCAACGGCGACCTGCAGTGGCGCCTGATCGGTCCGTTCCGCGGCGGCTGGGGCACGATGGCGCAGGGGATTCCCGACCAGCCGAACGTGTACTACTTCGCGTCAGCCGGCGGCGGAGTGTGGAAGACGATCGATGCCGGGCGCACCTGGCAGTCGCTGGGCGACGATCTGCCGGCCTCCGCGATGGGCGCCATCGCGATCGCGCCGTCGAACCCGGACGTGATCTATCTCGGCAGCGGCCAGGTCGCCGCGCGCTGGGACATCCAGTCCGGCAATGGCGTCTACAAGTCCACCGACGGCGGCAGGAGCTGGCACTCGGTCGGCCTCCAGGACACCAAATACATCGGCAAGATCCTCGTGGATCCGGACAATCCGGACAGCGTGCTGGTCGGTGCGCTCGGGCATTACTTCGGACCGAACCACCAGCGCGGCGTGTTCCGTTCCACCGATGGCGGCAAGACCTGGAAGCAGACGCTCTACATCAACGACGACACCGGCGTGGTGGACCTTGCGCGCGATCCGCAGAACGCCAACGTGATCTATGCGGCCGCATGGCAGGTCCGCAATTACCCGTGGCTGTCGTATTTCCAGCCGAACGCGGGGCCGGGCAGCGGCCTGTACAAGTCCACCGACGACGGCCAGACCTGGACGCGCATCAGCGGCAACGGCTGGCCGACCGCGCAACTGGCGCGCGTCGGCATCACGGCAGCGAGCGGCAACCGCGTGTACGCGGTGGTGGACGCGGCGACGACTGGCAGCGGCAACGTGCCGCACGCGGCGTCCGAAGACCAGGGCGGCCTGTATCGTTCCGACGACGGCGGCGCGCACTGGCAGCGCGTGAGTTCGGAAAGCTGGCTGGAGAACGATTACTTCAGCCGCATCGCCGCGGATCCGCGCAATCCCGACATCGTCTATTCGGCCGGCCAGTCCATCCGCGAGTCGCGCGACGGCGGCAAGACCTGGGACATCATCAAGGGCGCACCGGGCGGCGACGATTACCACTACGTGTGGCTCAACCCGCA
>DASSFA010000116.1:0-15546 GCA_035694895.1 Rhodanobacteraceae bacterium
TATTCCTCTTTCCGCCGCTGGCAATTTTCCTGAGGCAGCCAGTCAGTCGGATCGTTATATATGGCGCTCTAGCTTGCATAATCTATGGATGGCTGTTGTTTTTTGAGGCCGCAAAATTCAAGGACAGGCGTGTCATTAGAAACAAAGTGGCGACTACCTTTGTTGCCGCATCCTGCCTGCTAATGTCGCTGGTAATCGGAATTATTACCCGGCCTACTTGATCCGCGTAGAGCCGTAAGGCGGGAGAAGCGTAGCCCGCGTAGGCTGGGCTGGTAAGCCCAGCGCCCTTGGGCGCGCTGCTTGACCTGCTGGGCTTTTCAGCCCAGCCTACATTCGATCAAGGGCGCATGAGGGTCTGATATGCCGAACCCGAAGTTCCGCCGCTTGCCGTGGTATATGGTCGCGTTCGCGATCGTCTTCGCGGTGGCGTTGCTGGCGTGGGAATACACCCACGGCGGGGTGCCGAGCCATCACTTCCTCGATCGCGCCGACATGCCCGCGGTGTCCAACTGGTGGATGCCGGTCGTCCTGCCCGTGCTGGGCTGGCTTGCTTCGCGATCCGTGCTGCGCCGCGCGCCCGCTGATCGGAATGCATTGACCAAGGCGTTTGCGGCCCTCATCGGGGCGGCCCTTGTCGGCATCGCACTGTCCATCGCCTTCGTGACGATGCACGGGCGCAGCGACGCCGCGTCGTACATCTTCTTCGCCGCGCTCCTCTCCGGGCTCGTCCTGCCGACCTACCGCGCGGAATACGTGTTCGGGTTCGTGCTCGGCATGGCGTTCACCTTCGGCGCCGTGCTGCCGACCCTGGCTGCGCTGTTCGCGGCCGCCATCTCCGCGATCTCCCATCTGTTGATCCGGTCCGGATTTTCGTGGGCCGTTCGCCGCGCACGCGCCTGACACGTCAAGGGCGCGGGGCGCGGCCGCACCCGCTCGCCCGATCGCGTGATCGGCGTGGGCTTCTCGACCCGCCCGCAAGCTCAAGGGTAGGCGACCGGGCGCCTGGTGACCAGAATCCGGGTGAGCACCTTCAGGCTGTGCAAATCGAAGACGGCGATTTCATTCCCGCTTTCCGCATAGCCTCGGTTCAAGGCGGGCACCGTCACGATGCCTTGCGTGCCATGGACTCCCGATACGGCGCCAAGCGGCGCGCCGCTGGTTGCGTCGACCACTTCGATTTGTGCCTGGTGGGCCACGTAGATGCGGGCCTGCACGGGATCGACATGCACGTAGTTCCAGTCCTCGGGAGGGCCCATCGAGGTCGCCTTGCTTTGCATGTAGTCGAGCGCCGAGGTGTAACGCGGGGAGCCGGTGCAAGCGGCCATGCCCATCAAGGCCGATGCGATGAGCAGAAACTTGCCGGGAGCCATGATCGATTCCTCCTGGCCCGTTGCAGGTGTGTCCGACATGGGTGAAGCACACGGAAGCTTGTCCAAGACTTCGCAACGGTAGCCGGGAAAGATTTCAGGGCCGTCTCCGCTTTGCGACATTTCTGCGACAGGCCTGAGTGGCCCTGCGTGTGACGTGATCGCGTATCCTCCGCGCGACTTCCGCACGCGGTGAGCCATGGACGCCTTCAGCTATCTCTCCGTCCTGATCTCGATCATCCTGGGCCTGGCGGTCACGCAGGTACTGCAAGGCTTGCGCGGGCTGATGCTGGCGCGCTCGCGCGTCCGCAACTACTGGCCGTCCCTTGCCTGGGCGGTGCTGGTGCTGGTGATCGCGGTGCAGGTGTGGTGGGCGATGTTCGGTCTGCGCGAGCGGCCCGCGCAGCGCTGGACCTTTCCCGACTTCGGGATCGTGCTGATGCAGACCGTGCCGCTGTACCTGCTGGCTGGCCTGGTGCTGCCGGACGTGGACCGCGAGCGCACACTCGACCTGCGCGAGCACTATTACGCGCACCACCGCTGGTTCTTCAGCATGCTGGTGTTGCTGCTCCTGGTCAGCATCTGCAAAGTGAGGGTGCTGACGGAGGCGTGGCCGGCGCCGCTTGATCTAGGATTCCAGTTCTTCTTCGTGGTCGCGGCCACCATCGGCGTCTGGACCACGCGCGAGTGGTACCACAAGCTGCAGGTGCCCCTGGCCGCCCTCACGCTCGGCGCCTACATCGCCACGCTGTTCACCTACCTGCGCTGAGCTGCGGCGCGTCAGCGACCGCGTTCGTAGAACCCGCCGCCCGACGCGCCTTCCGGCCTTCGCCGGAACGCGATGCTGATGCGCGGCGCGACGGGTTCGCGCGTCTTGGGGATGCCGTGGTCGTAATGGCGCTGCGTGCGCCAGCTCATCAGCAGCAGGCTGCCGGGTTCGAGGTCCACCTGCAGCACGCGCCGCGGCGGTTGCTTGGCGCGGATGGTCATGCGCCTCGTCGCACCCAGTGACAGCAGCGCGATGGGGTAGCCGCGCTCCAGTTCTTCCAGGTGATCGTTATGCGGCGCCACGCTGTCGTTGCCGTCGCGATAGAGGTTCAGCCCGGCGCTGTTGAAGGCGATGTTCGTGAGGCCGAGCACCGCATCCGCCGCTTCGCGCACGGCGTCCGGAAGCGCCGGATCGTCGAGGCGGAAACTCGCCGTGAGCCGCGGTACATCCACTTCGCGCTCGTACATCATGCGCCGTTGAGTGTGCCATTCGATGCCGCCGCGCAATTGCGCGAACCATGCCCGCGCGCGCTCCGCCGCCACCACCTGCGGCATGTAACGGATGCGGCCGCTGGCATCGTCCAGCAGCAGGCCGGGATCGGAACCGAGCAGATCGGGTTGCGCCATGTGGAGATGCTAGCGGCGCTTCGGTGATCCGTCGCCGCGGTTGCACGAGTTCGCGTGTTTATTGCGTGCGTGCATCTCCACGCGGCCTTCACGGAACCAGTGTTTTCTTCGCGCGCGGCGCCAGGGAGTGGCGCCGGAAGATCATCAGGGAGGGCACGGCGGCCAGGGATGGCCGCATCTGCCGGGGGGGACTTTCGCGCCCGTGGATACGGTTGCGCCATCCATCCGCCCAATGACGCACGGCACTCGCGCCCGCGGCGCGCAGCCGGCTCGCGCACGTCCGCGGCCTCGCGCCGGAGGCGCGGGCGCATACCACATTCAGCATCTTCTCTGCTACTGTCATTGGTCGGGGGAACTGTCCAATTGAGGGAGAAAACCATGGACTTTTGCAAACTGCAGACCTTCGCGGGAGTGTTCGGCCTGGCGATCGTGGCCGGGCTTGCTGGCGCGCCACAACAGGCATGGGCCGACAACGGGTTGCACAATGGCCCGCCGGAGGTGACTTCAGCCGTCAAACACGACACCTTGCCTTCGCTGCGCGGCGTGATGCCGCGTCCCGATGACTTCGCCAAGAGCCCGCACGCGCATCCGCTGCATCTCATTCCCTTCATCAGCGGCAGCCACAGGCCGGGTGGCGGAGGCGGCACCGGTGGCGATGGCGCGGTGCAGAGCAGCGCGTTTGGTTCGGCGCCCGCACTGGGTTCCTCATTCGATGGCGTCGGCCAGGGCTTTGCTGGGCCGCAAGGCATTTTCACCGTCAACAGCGCTCCGCCGGACACGATCGGCGCGGTGGGCACGACGCAATACGTGCAGGTGGTGAACACCGGGTTCGCGGTGTGGGACAAGTCCACCAAGTCGGTGATCTACGGGCCGGTCCCGACCAGCACCTTGTGGGCGGGCTTCGGCGGACCATGCGAGAACGACAACGACGGCGATGCCACCGTGGTGTGGGATCGCGAAGCCGGCCGCTGGGTGATTTCGCAGTTCGCGGTCACCGCCGCGCCGTACTACCAGTGCGTGGCGGTGTCGGCCACCGCCGATGCGACCGGCGCGTATTACCGCTACGCGTTCGCGTACGGCAATGCGTTCCCGGATTATCCGAAGATGGGCGTCTGGCCGGACGCGTACTACGAGACCTTCAACATCTTCAACAATGGCCAGACTTTCGCCGGTGCCAAGCTGTGCGCCTACGATCGCAATGCGATGTTGAACGGCGCGGCTGCGACCCAGCAATGTTTCCAGTTGTCCACCAGCTACGGCGGCGTGCTGCCCGCCAACGTGGATAGCGCGACATTGCCGCCGGCGGGTTCGCCGAACTACATGCTCAACTTCACTTCCAACCAGTTGAACATGTGGAAGTTCCACGTCGACTGGACCAACCCGGCCAATACCTCGCTGACCGGCCCGATCGCGATTCCCGTCGCGAGTTTCTCCGCCGCGTGCGGAGGCGGCACCTGCATCCCGCAGGTCAACACCCGCCAGCAACTCGACTCTTTGGGTGATCGCCTGATGTACCGGCTGGCCTATCGCAACTTCGGCGACCACGAGTCGCTGGTGGTCGCGCAATCGGTGCAGGTCGGCACCTCGCGCAAGAACCCGTACACCGGCGTGCGCTGGTACGAGCTGCGCAACCTGAGCGCCGCGCAGCCGACGGTGTATCAGCAATCATCCTATGCGCCGGACACCAATTATCGCTGGATGCCTTCCGTCGCCATGGACAAGCTGGGGGATCTCGCGGTGGGCTTCAGCGAATCCAGCAGTGCGATGTATCCGGCGATCCGCTACGCAGGACGCCTTGCCACCGACGCGCTCAGCACCTTGAGCGCGGAGTCGAGCATCATGGATGGCAGCGGTTCCCAGAGCGGGCAGAACCTCAGCCGCTGGGGCGATTACAGCGGCATGACCGTGGACCCGGTGGATGACTGCACCTTCTGGTACACCAACGAGTACCTGAAGAACACGGGTGCGTTCAACTGGAGCACCCGCATCGGAACCTTCAAGTTCTCCACTTGCCAGTAACACACGGTTGGCGTCCCCCGCCGCTCCGGCGGGGGACGCTCCGGCCAGGTCGCCGCCCGGCTCCTGCATCTGTCCTTCACCGTTGTGGTGATCGGATGAATGGCTCGGAATCCTGGAGGGATACCGATGACTCCGTACACGATGCTGTTGACCAGCTTCATCCTGTTCGCGATCACCGCCTTTCTCGGGCTGAGCATGGTCGCCATCCGCGAATCCACCCGCCGCAATCCGCCGGCGTGGCTGACGATGTTCCATGGCCTGCCCGCTGCGGCCGGACTGACCCTGCTGTTGTATGCGACGTTCGCTTTCGGCGTGCCGCGGCTGGCGGTCGCGGCACTGATCCTTTTCCTGATCGCCGCGGGCGGCGGGGCGGTCCTCAACCTCGCCTATCAGCAGCAGAACCAATTGCTCCCGCGCTGGCTGATGTACCTGCACCTGCTGCTGGCGGTGGCGGGATTCGTGCTGCTCGCCATCGACGTGTTCGCCTAGGCGCAGATCAGGCGGCGATCTTCACCAGCAGGCTCTTGGCGATGCCGCCGTGCATGCGGCCGATGCCGCGCGCCACGTGCAGCATCAGGAACAGCCCGAGGAAGCCGAGCACGAATTCGATCGGGTACGTCCAGGCCGGCGCGTAGAAGTTGATGCCATCGATCTGCGCGACCGGCAGGTCCCAGATCGCTTGCGCGAACGGCGCGGCCATCAGCGCGACCGGAATCACCGTGCTGAGGACCAGCAGTACGAAGTAGATGATCCCCAGCGGCAGCATCACCAGCATGTAGAACAGGCTGGACCACGAGCGCGGATCGGTGAACATCGCCGCGATGCGCTGGCCGAGCGGCTTGTCGCGCTCGGGATAGGGCGGCCGTCGTGGCATGCGTACGCCGAGCATGCCTTCGACGATGCGGCCTTCCAGCAATGAAAGCATGCGCACCGAACCGAAGAACAGGATCAGGAACGGGATGCCTATCAGCGACAGCGCGAACGCCATCGACATCGCGATGCCCGTGACCACCCAGGTGAAGTAGAAGATGCCGGTGGCGAGCGACAGCAGCAGGTAGAACATCGCGGCGTAGGCATGCGGGTCGCCGGCCACCGCGAAGAAGCGCACGAAGGGGTTGCTGCTCGGCTCGCGTCGCGGCGGCGGGCGCAACGCGCGTGTCACCGTCACTTCCTGGTTGCGGTAGATTTCCGCGACTTCCTCCGGCGCGCCGTAGCTGCCGACGATCTTCGCCAGCAGTTCGGTCTCGCCCATGCCGGGGTTGTCGGCCAGTTCCGAACGCAGGTGTTCCTCCGCGTCGTACAGCGCGTCCTGGATCATCGCCGGGTCCGCGCCGGCCAGCGCCGCGCGCAACTGGTCGAGGTACTCGCCGATCGTCTGGGGTGTCGAGTTCATGTCCAAGGCAGCCTCGCTCAGGTCTTGATGATCGAATCCACGCTGCGGCGCGTGGCGGTCCAGGCTTCGATCCACTCGCGCAACACTTTCCGCCCGAGTGGCGTGATCCGGTAATAGCGCCGCGGCGGCCCGGCCACCGACGGTTCCACGTGCGTGTCCAGCAGCTCCGCCGCGCTCAGGTTCCGCAGCACCGGGTACAGCGCGCTCTGCTTGCCGGCCAGCACGCCGCCGGCTTCCTGCTCCAGTCTTTTCGCGATCTGGTAGCCGTAGAGCGGTTCGCGCGCGGCGGCCAGCACGGCCAGCAGCACCAGCGAAACCGTGCCCGCGGCCAGTTCCTTCTCGAATTTCTTGAGGTGTGTTTCGGTATCGCTCACGCGTGCATGGCTTCAGTGCATCATATTCTGGAGTGGAGTATAGTGCTAAGTTGATAATAGTGGATGCGCCGGAAGTCATGCGCGGGTGTCCCTCGTCAGTCATGCTTCCCGGTGCTCCGGAAAGGCGCACAATGTGTTCAACGCTTGACCGCGTAGCAGCATCCAACGCGGAAACAGGAGCACTGCGATGATCGAACTCGGATTGCTGGTACTGGTCGTCTTCATCGGCGCGTTCTGGCTGCTGGCCGCGCTGATCGGCGGAATCTTCAAGCTCACGTTCGGATTGCTCGGCGCGCTGTTCGGTGCGTTCGGTGCGCTGTTCGGCGGCGTGTTCGCGCTGTTCGGAATCGGGCTGGCGGCGCTGGTGGTGGTGCCGATCCTGGCGATCGCGTTGCTGCCGCTGCTGGTCCCGGCGCTTTGCCTGGCGCTGCTGGTGTGGGTGGTCGTGCACGCCACGCGCAAACCGGCGCCGGCGCAGATCCAACAGTAAGAGAGCTGCTATTGAAGCTACGTCATTCCGGGGCTGCCGAAGGCAGAACACGGAGTCTGCTTCTAGCCTTGAGCAGCAGATTCCGGATCGCCGCTTCGCGGCGTCCGGAATGACGATAAGAACGATCCCTCCGTAGTGTGCCGCGAAACAGCGCGCGGGCATTGCACCCGCGCGCCCTTCATTTCAGCGATCGCTCAGGCTGAACTTCACCGGCACCTGCGCCCATGCCTGGATCGCGTGGCCGTCGCGCTGCGCCGGATGGAAGCGCCACGCCGCCAGCACGTGCTCGCGCGCGGCGTTGTCCAGTTCGCGCGATCCGCTGCTCTTCAGGACCATCACCTGGACCGGCTTGCCGGTTGCGTCCACCAGTACGCGCAGCAGCACCGTGCCCTGCACGCCCTCGCGCAACGCAGCGATCGGATATCGCGGCGGCGTCGCGGTTTCGTAGGCGATCGTCGCGTCGTTGTTGCCGCCGGCGACGGCGGAGCCGCTCGTCACCTCGACCGGCTTTACGTTGTTCGACGTTTCGGTCGTCACCACCTGCGTGGGCTGGTCGATCACCGGAGCAATGACGGGATGCGGCGGCGGCACGCGGATCGGTTGCGCGTGGGTGATGCGCTTGACTACCTGCGCATCCGGCATCGGTGGCAAGGGAATCGGCTTGCTCGGGTGCCACAGTCTGGCCGTCAGCGTCGTTGGCGTGGGTAGCGCGGCGGGCAGTGTGACCGGCAGCGGCCGCAGCGCGATCAGCAGCGCGACCAGGTTCAACGAGATCGCCAGCGCCATCGCGAAGCTGCGGATCGCATGCGGCGCCAATTCGTGACGCGGATGGAGCACGACAGACGTCATAAGCCACCTCCTCGAATGGAAGGGGGACCGAGACGTCCCGAGACGGCGGCGCCCCGGTTGAGAGTCACGCTACGCCTGCGTCCCGGGGCCGGCAAGTGCCTACAGGATGCAGGTATCCCGGACAGCACATGGATGCGCGTTGATCCGGGATCCACGCAAAATGCTGCCGTCCCGCATTGCGTCACGCTTTTGCGGCACCGTAATCGAGTTCACCATTCGTGACATGCGCGGCGGAGGTATACGGATGCTCGACCACGTGTTGCGCATCCAGGATGTGCAGCACGCGCACGCCGCGCACCTTGAGCAAATCCGCGATCAGGCCGCGATGGCAGCGCCACCACACCGCTTCCGAACACATGATCGCGGTACGCCCCCTGCTCGCCAGGGCGGCGAGGCGGGCGAAGCCGGCGGCGAATTCCGGTGTGCGCATGTAATCGGCGTAGCCGCGGAATGCTTCGTTGCGCCAGGCGGTGCTGGGCGAATCCGGCAGCGGCCTGCGGCGACCCCCGAGTTCCGGAAACGGCACGTATTCGATGCCCGCCGCGGGCGAGACGCGGGCCAGGTTGTCGGCATTGAAGTGCGGATACTTGCGCGAGCCGGGAAAGCGCCGCACATCCGCCAGCGCCTCGATGCGTTCGCCGGCGAGCAGGGCCAGCAATTCTTCCGCGCTGCGCGTGGAGTGACCGATCGTCCAGATCGTCTCGGGCAGGGCCATCGCCCGATTAAACCACCTTTCGATGGCAGATGACGGCAAGACCCTGCTCCGGTAAAAAGAACGTACAAACCTTGGAGGAGCCGTCATGCGCCACACCACTCTTTCGCTCGTAACGGCCGCGCTGCTTGCCGGAGCGGGTTTGTTCGCCACCGCACCTGCGCATGCCGCGCACGAGATCAGTTGCAGGATGACGTTCTCGCTCGCGGGCTGGTCGGCGTTCTACAAGACCTCGTCCGGTTCCGGCTCGATCACCTGTTCCAATGGCCAGCACATGCGCGTGCATCTGCGCAGCAAGGGCGGCGGCCTGAGCTTCGGCAAATCGGAGATCAGCGGCATCGGCAAGTTCTCCGGCATCTACGACATCAGCGAAGTGCTAGGGACCTACGGCAACGCTGAGGCGCACGCCGGCGCGTCCAGTTCGGTGCGCAGCACGGTGATGACCAAGGGCAATGTCTCGCTGGCACTGACCGGGCATGGTCGCGGTTGGAACCTGGGCATCGATTTCGGCAAGTTCACGATCAGCAAGGATTGACCTGCCATTGCGATGGCGTCATCCCGGCCATGGACCGGCCGGGATCCAGATCCATGGATGGCAAGAGCCGAGGCGCGCCGAACGCTTTTCGTCGCGATGAACGCCCCGGCTTGCAACAAGGAATGCACATGATCCGCAGCGGATGGTTGTCATCGGCCGGTTACACCTTCGCCGAGGAAATGGCGAACGGCATCGTGCAGAGCGTGGGCATCCTGCTCAGCATCATCGGGCTGACCACGCTGGTCGCGTTCGCCGCGGTCGATGGCGGCGCGCTGGACGTGACCGCCAGCGCCGTGTTCGGCGCCACCCTGATCGTGATGTATACGGTCTCGACGATTTATCACGCGCTGCCGGTACACATCGCGCCGCGGCTGCTCTGCCGCCTGGACCATATCGCGATCAACCTGCTGATCGCCGGCACCTACACGCCGTTCGCGCTGATTGCACTGGGAGGCGCACGCGGATGGTGGCTGTTCGGAGCGGTCTGGTCACTGGCCGCGCTGGGCATCGCGTTGCAGTTCACGCGGTGGCGCGAATGGCATGCGCTGAAGATCGGCCTGTTCCTGGTGATGGGCTGGCTGGGCCTGCTGACTTTCGCGCCGCTGTCGGCGAAGTTGGGCGTCGGCGGCACCACGCTGTTGCTCGCCGGCGGCGCGGCCTACACGCTCGGCGTGCCGTTCCATCTCTGGAAGAAGCTGCGATACCACAACGTGCTGTGGCACGCGTTCGTGCTGCTCGGCAGCGTGCTGCATTTCTTTGCGGTGCTGCTGTACGTGCTGCCTAATTGAATCCCCTTTCTCGCTTGCGGGAGAGGGAAGCCAAGTGCGCGAGCACTTGGCAGGGGAGGGAACACTTGCCTCGAGGCAAGTCGAAGCGCGACATCCATGTCTCTTTCCGCGCAGTCCCACGGCGCGGGTTACTTTCCTTTCGGGGAAAGTAACCAAAGCCATTGGCGCTGGACGCGATGAGTCTCGCCGACGTCGGTCGGCTCGACTGCCCTTGCTCCTTGCCTCGCGCGCGCCGGCGCGAACTCGCACGTCCCTGTGCTCAAACTATCGCACCTGGCTCGCGCGCTCGGCTTCGTCGCTGCGGTATCGCGACAGCGCGGGAAGCTCACTTCGACACCGCCATCCATGGCCTGCATCAAGGCATGTCCTGCGGTTTTGCTGACTAATTGGAGCTCTTCCCGCCATGCTGCGGAATGAACTGCGTATCCACCGCTTCGGCCAATTGATCCGGCGGCAGCAGGCCCTGGCCGATGATGAAATCGTTGAACTGCTTGAGGTTGAACTTGTCGCCCAGCGCGATCTGCGTGTGCGCGCGCAGTTCCAGGATCCGTGAGTAGCCGTAGAAATACGCGGTGGCCTGGCCCGGCGAGCGGAAGGTGAAGCGGTCCAGCTCCTCGCGGGCGAAGGCCTCCGAAAGGCCCACGTCTTTGACCAGGATGTCGTGCGCGCGTTCGCGCGTGATCAGTCCCAGGTTCAGCATCGGATCGAGCATCGCGCGTGCGGCGCGCAGCAGGCGCAGCTGCAGCTGGATCATCTGACCGCCGGCCGGCTCATACGGCGCCATCATGAATTCCGAATACAACGCCCAGCCTTCCACGTTGACGCTGTTGAAGGCGAACAGCGAACGCGCGAGCGAAACGCCGTGCTCCACCATGGCCGAGAACTGCAACTCGTGGCCAGGTCGGCCCTCGTGCGCGGTCAACGTCCAGGCGCAGGCGCGGCAGGTGAAGTCGTCGTAGGCTTCGGATTTGCCTTGGCCATTGGGCGGATTGCCCAGCGGCAGCACGAAAGTCCCGCGCTGGCCGTGGTTGTTGATCAACGGCGGTGGATCCATGTGCGGCGCCGGCTGCGAAGCGCTCTCGGCTTCCGAGGCCACGCGCATCTGCATCTGCCGCTCGGGCAGGCTGACCAGGTTCCGCGTGCGGATGATGTCCTCGATCTTGCCGATCACCTCGTGGTAATACGGTTCGATGGAGGTGCGATCGAGCTGGTCCTTCTTGAGTGCCTTGATCACGTCGCGGTAATCGGTTGACTTGATGCCTTCGGCCCTGGCGACGTAGGGCGCGAGGATCTCCATCTCGTTCTGCGTCTCCATGAACTCCAGTTCGGCCTTCTTGATCAGCTCCTGCGGGCTGATGTCCAGGCCGACGTCCTTCAGGTTGTTGGCATAGATCGGTTCCGGCAGGCGGAAATCGGTGCGCGCGTGCGGAAGCACCGTGGACTTCACCCAGGTGCCGTAATCGTCGAGCTGCTTCTGCAACGCGTTCAGCGCGTCCTCGCCGCCGAGCTTGTACTTGCTGAATAATTTGCGGACGCCGTCCACGTAGCGCGCGTTGTTGGCGAGGTTCTGCTCGACCTCCATCCTGTAGGGGCCGATCAGTTTCTTGTTGTCCAGCCTGGCGGTGAACAACGCCTGGGCTTCCTTCGCCACCGGCGTGCAGCCCTGTGCCATGCCGACGTAGCACTTCAGGCGCTCCACCGCGTGCGCGCGGCGCTCGGCCGGTACGTCGTCCTGCAGCAATGCGAATTCACCCTGGAAGATGATCTCGCCGACATCGTTGTAATCGAGCAGGTACTGGTCATCCAGCTTGATGCGATCGATCTGGCGACTCGCGGCCTTGATCATGATCTCCAGATCCTGGCGCACGTTCGGATCCTTCTCGCTCGCCAGGTCCTTCTGCAGCGTATCGCGCGCCTGCACCAGGGCCGCGACGGTGCGCTGATCCACGTTCGGCTTCAGGTCGATCACCTTGGTGTCGTAGCCGGGCAGGCCGAAGCGCGAGGCGAATTCCGGATTGAACTTCGCAAGCACGTCCATCAGCACCATCGCATCGGCGTTGCTCTTGCGCACCCACGCGGGCGCCGGGATCGGCGCGTTGTCCGGCGTGAGGTTCGGCTTGCCCTGGGCGCTGGAAGCGGGTGGCGGAGCGGCTTGCACGGTCGCCGCCGCGGCCGCAAGGGCGAGAGCAAGTGCGACGGTCAAAGGTCTGAGCATGGCGCTTCTCCTTGGCTGGATCGGATCAGCCTAGTGTGCACTCTGGTGAACCGGATGTGTCGGAAGTACGGAACCCTCTGAACAAGCTGCTGCGCTCGGCATCTTGCGCGCCGGCGGTACTCGGAATCCTCATGTACTGACGTGTACACTGCGGTTCCTGCGCTCCGGCGACGCGCAACCACGGAGCTCTTTGCCATGGATGGCAGCGTCGCTCGCGACGCTTCTTCAGAGGGTCCTTGGCGAATGGCAGAGATCATCACTCACCGCGGCGGCTGCCATTGCGGCCGCGTGCGTTTCGAAGTGGATGCGCCGGCGCACCCGTCCGTGCAGGAGTGCAACTGCTCGATCTGCCGCATGACTGGATTCCTGCACCTGATCGTGCCGGCTTCGCGCTTCCGCCTGCTGCAGGGCGAAGACTCACTCGCCGAATACCGTTTCAACACCGGCACCGCGCGGCATCTGTTCTGCAGGTACTGCGGCGTGAAATCGTTCTACGTGCCGCGCTCGCACCCGAACGGCTACAGCATCAACCTGCGCTGCATCGATGAAGGCACGTTGCAGGGTTACGAGCTGAGCCTGTTCGACGACAACGATCGCGACGCGGCCACCGCCGCGATCGCGCACCTTGCGGACTGATCACTGCTGGCATTGGGCCAGATACAGCTCCTGCGCCGCATCGCATTGCCGCAGTTGCATCACCTCGGGGAAGCCGTTGCCCTGTCCGGTCACGAGGTTGTGATGCCGCATTTGCGCCAGCTGCGATTGGCAGCTCTGCGCGCGTTGCGCCAGTACCTGGCAATCGGCCGCGTGATGCCCACCCAGGTCCTGCCATGGAGTGCCGGCCAGCCCGGCGATCGGTCTCAGCATCTGCTGTTCCGGGAAACGGACCCGCGGCGTGCCGCTGCCGGTTTCGAGTTGTTGCGCCAGGTCCATCCACATCTGCGCGCTGGCGTTGTACAGGTCGGCCGCGGGCTGGATGCCGTTGCGCACCATCACCAGTGCTTCCTGCTGGTTGAACTTCGCGTTGTTGCGTGAGAACGCCACGGCGTCCACCTGCTGTATGCGCGCGTCCTGTGAGAACTTGCCGTAGAGCCCGGCCCAGGCCTGCCAGGCGGCGGCATCCTTTTCGTCGTGGGCTGCACGCGCCTGCGCGGCGTGTTGCGATGCCTGGTCGCGCAGCACGCCCATCAGCCAGGCACCGCTCCGGGCTTGCGCGAAAGCAGCACCCGCGCAGGCGGGCAGGATCAGGATCGCGAAGATGCGCAAAAGCTGCCGATGCATGTCTCCCCCTTCGATGCAAGGTCAATCCGTGGCGAATGCGGCCTGGTAGCGCGGTTCGAGATACGCGGCGAACACGCGGGCGGGCACGTCCACCGTTTGCGTGCCGTAAACATACGCCGCGACCTGGTACGGCGGGAAGATCAGCGTGAGCCCGGGGCTCGGGTCATCCGGATTCGCGCCGGCGCGCACGATGAAGTTGGCGAAGTTCTGCTGCGTGGGTGCGGTGCCATCGGCAATCATCCGCATCGCGTTGGCCTTCCATTCCCTGATTGCATCGGGCGAACCTTCGCCGGCTCTGGGCGCCTGCGCCATCATCTTTTCCGTGAGGCCTGCGCGAGCGAAATCCGCCAGTGCCTTGCGCGCGGCACCCGGCCGCGCGAACAGGTCGTCCAGCGGCACGGTGCGTTGCGCGTGGATGTCGTAGACGATCGCTGCGTCGATCGGCGCCGGATGCGCGCCGCCGGTGTCCTGGAAACCGGCCTCGCGGATGCTGGTGAACGCGTTGCTGCGCGCGGCCAGCCTGAAGTCGATCCGCAATTGCAATTGCCGGTTGGCGAATTCGGGGAAAATCCTGGGGTCCGGCAACGCCTGCAGGAACCCCTGCCTCGCCGCTTTGGCGATCCGGTGAAGCATCGCGGAGAGCGGCGCTTCGTCGCCGGTGAGCGCGGGGTAGCTGACGTCGATCCTGTAGCGCGGGGTGGAGACATGTTCGTCGCCAACGCTGCTTGCGGCGACCGGCGCGCCCCGTGGGGCAGCCGCCTGCGGAGCGACCGGGTCGGCTGTTTGCGTCGCCGGGCAACCCGTGATCGCCAGCAGGGCGATGGTCATCAGCGCGAAGGAAGCGCGGTGGCACCAGGACATTCCGATCTCCCCGGTTCGGGATGATTGAAGCATAGCGCTTGTGCCTGCGCGATGACTTCGCGGAATCGCTACCGTCCCGGGAACAGCTCGCCGATGGTGAGCGCCACGGGGTAGGGCTGGAATTCGTTGCGATTGCTGAGGATGATCACGGCGAGGTGCCGCTGCGGCCAGCGGATGATGACGTTGCGGAAGCCCATGCTTTCGCCGGAATGCCACATGGTGTCGCCGCTCAGGCGCCAGCCGAATCCGTACAGCACGTCGGGATCGTCGGTGGGATCTTTCGGCGTGAACGCCAGCTTCCGGGAGTCCGCATCGAGCAGCTTGTCGGTGTACAGCGCAGCATCCCACTTGGCGAGGTCGTCGATGTTCGAATAGATACCGCCGTCGCCGCGGGTGGCGCTGGTGACGCTCTGGTCGGTGCGCGTCCATTTGCCGTCGGCCTCGCTGTAGCCGTATGCGCGGTCCGGAACCTGCGGGCCGCGGCCGTGCTCGTACATCAGCGTGTGATCCATCCCCAGCGGCTGGAAGATGCGCTGCTTCATGAAGTCGGCCAGATCCATGCCCGAGATGCGTTCGACGATCAGGCCCAGCAGCACGTAGCCGCCATTGCTGTAGCGATGGGCACTGCCGGGTTCGAAGTAGAGCCGGTGCTGCGAAGCGATCATGCGCAGCACGTCGGCATCGTTGATCTGGCTGGTGCGATCCGGCGGAATCAGGTCCTCGTAATCAACCAGCCCGCCGGTGTGCGCCAGCAGGTTTTCGACGGTGATCCCGTCGTCGCTGGCCGGAAGTTCCGGCAGCCATTTGCGAACCGGGTCGGTGAGCTTCAATTTGCCGTCCTGCTTCAGCAGCAGGATGCAGGCCGCGGTGAACTGCTTGGTGACCGACGCAAGGCGGTAGTTGGTCCCGGGTCCCGCCTTGGTGTGTGCTTCGAGGTTCGCGTAACCGAAGCCGCGCCGGACGACTGCCTTGCCGTCCTTGATCACCAGCAGCGAGGCGCCGGGCACGTCGCCCGCGTAGCGGCTCATCAGCGCGTTGATTTCGGCGACGTGCGCCTGCTCCGCGGGTTGTGCGTACGCAGTCATGCCGAGGCACAACCCCGCGAGTGCCGACAGGGCAAACAGTTTGCGCGCCATGATGGGATCTCTGCGTGGAAAGTCATTGCACGGGGACGTCGTAGAGCATGGTCGGCTGAGGATGCATCGCCAGCGTGTAATGCCACCACTCGGCCGGATAATTCTCGAAACCCTGCGCGGCCATGGCACGC
>DASSFA010000117.1:0-5466 GCA_035694895.1 Rhodanobacteraceae bacterium
CGCGACGATCGCGATCAGGACCAATGCAGCGAGCAGCCACCAGCCGATCGCCGGCGGCCACCAGGAAACGGGCGGCACGCGGATGTCGCGCAGGGCCGGACCGGTGTTCATCGCCGATGCTGACGCTGATCGAACAGGGCCGCGAGTGCGGGCGAGGGATCCTCGCCGCTGGCGATCCTGCGCCAGGGCACCCCACATGCATCGCACAGCGCCGCAAGCGCGCGGTGGCCCCGAGCCAGGTTGTCGCGGAACTGCATGCGCTGCGCCAGGCCGCGCAATTCCGCCTGCACGCGTCCCTGCGGCGTGTCGAATGCGTAGCTTCCGGGAGGCGGCGCGCTCAGCTCCAGCGCATCGGCGAGGATCAGCACGCGCACCTCGCCGCGGCGGGCCAGCTGCAACAGTGCCGCGCGCGCGGCTTCGTCAACGCACATGCCATCCGAGATCAGCAGAACGCGGCTTCCCGGAAGCACCAGCCGTTGCGCACGCGACAGCGCGGCGGAAAGCGGTTCCTCGCCGCCACCCGGCTGCCGGTCCCAACGCGCGAGCGCACCGAGCACGCCCAGCGCACCGCGATCGCCGCCATGCGGATCCAGCGCGCCGTGCGCCGCGCCGAAGGCCAGCGCGCCGACGCGATCACCGGCGCGCACCGCGCTCCAGGCGGCCAGCGCGGACGCGCGCGCGGCCTGCACCGACTTGAAGCGCACGCGCGTGCCGAAGCGCATCGAGGCATTCGTATCCATGATCACCAGCAAGCTGCGCTCGCGCTCCTCACGGAACAGCTTGGTGTGCACGCGACCGCTGCGCGCGGTCCGGCGCCAGTCGATCGCGCGCGCATCGTCGCCGGGTTGATAGGCGCGCGATTCGGCGTAATCCATGCCGCGGCCGCGCAAGTGCGAGGTGTGCGCGCCCGCGAGCGGCGTCTGCGTTCTGGCGCGACTGGCGCGCAAGCGCATGGACTGGCCGCGCAGCGCGACCAGGTCCGCGAGCTTGACCGCGGTCACGCCATCATTGGCAATGCCGTCGTCCATTTCCGCTTCAGGGCAGCGGCACGCGTTCCAGCAGGCGCGCAACGATGTCGTCCACACGCATGCCCTCGGCTTCCGCTTCGTAGCCGAGCAGCACGCGATGCCGCAAGACGTCCGGCGCCAGCGCCTGTACATCCTCCGGCAGCACGTAATCGCGGCCGAGCAGCCATGCGCGGGCGCGGGCGCCGCGCTCGAGCGCGATCGTGGCGCGCGGGCTCGCGCCCCAGGCGATCTTGCCACCGAGCTTCAAGTCGTACGGGCGCGGATCGCGCGTGGCCAGCACGAGCTGCACGATGTATTCCTCCAATCCCTCGGCGAGATGGATGTCCAGCACCTGCGCGCGCGCGTTGAACACGTCATCCTGCGACAGCAGGCGCTGCGGTGCGGCATGTTCGGTCAGATCCGCTCGGGTGCGTTCGCGCGCGAGCTTCAGGATGGCTCGCTCGGATCCGGCCTGCGGATAATGCACGGGCACATGCATCAGGAAACGATCGAGCTGCGCTTCGGGCAGGGGGAAGGTGCCTTCCTGTTCGATCGGATTCTGCGTGGCCATCACCAGGAAGAGCTTGGGCAGCGGCCACGAGCGCCGGCCGATGGTGACCTGGCGTTCCGCCATGGCTTCCAGCAGCGCGGACTGGACCTTGGCCGGCGCGCGGTTGATCTCGTCGGCCAGCACCAGGTTGTGAAACAGCGGGCCACGCTCGAACTCGAACAGGCCCGTCTGCGGCCGCAGCACGTCGGTGCCGGTGAGATCGGCCGGCAACAGGTCCGGCGTGAACTGGATGCGGTGGAAATCCGCCTCGATGCGCGAGGCCAATGCCTTCACCGCGGTGGTCTTGGCGAGGCCCGGAGCGCCTTCCACCAGCAGATGGCCATCGGCGAGCAGCGCGATCAGCAGGCGCTCGGTGAGCGCGCTCTGTCCGATGACTTCTGCGTCCAAGGCGCAGCGCAGGTCTGCGAAAGACCTCTGCAAGCGCGCGGTTTCGGTACTTGCAGACGGTGTCAGGGCGGTTCTCGGTTCGGCATTCATACCGCCTAGTTGACCACATTCCGGCAGGAAAGTTTGTGCAGCCCGCGAGTGCGGGCGGCGGCGGAAAGCAATGTGCCATTCCGGGCCGCAGGACCCGCGCCTCACGCCGGCCCTCCTTGTCTCCGTCCCTGCCCTGCCGCCCGCGCTGCGGATCGGGCAAAAGAAAACGGCGCGGCTTGTGGCCGCGCCGTCCTCATTGCATCGCTTGCGCGACCTTTACTCCATCACCGTGTCCTGCCCGAGGATGCGCGGAGTGACGAAGATAAGCAGCTGCGCCTTGTTGTTGACATTCTTCTTGTCGCGGAAGAGTGCCCCCAAGACCGGGATGTCGCCCAGGAATGGCACTTTCTTCAGGTCGGTGCTCTTCTGGAATTCGTAGACGCCGCCCAGTACCACGGTCTGGCCATTGTCCACCAGCACCGAGGTATCGATCTCGCGCTTGTCCAACTGCGGCACGAAACCACCGCCCGGGTTCGGCACCAGCGAGTTGATCGCGTCCTTCTTCACCTTCAATTGCATGAACACGCGATTGTCGGCGGTGATGGTCGGGGTGACGCGGAGTTCGAGCACGGCATCCTTGAACTGCACGGTGGCGGTACCGGCACCACCACCGCCGCCGCCCGTGTTCTGGAAGGTGAGGTAGCCGATCTCCTGGCCCTGGTCGATCACGGCCTCCTGCTGGTTGGCAGTGATGACCTTGGGCTCGGAAATCGTTTCGCTGCGGCCCTCGAGCTGCGCGGCGGACAACTCCAGGTCGAGCATGTAATGGCCGGAGATGATGCCCAGCGCGAAGCTGCTGGTGCCCTGCGTGGTCGACGGCAGGTTGACGTTCAGGCCGCCGGGATAGGTGAAGCCGGTCTGGGCCGGGTTCGCCGACTGCTGCATCGCCGTCAGGCTGTTGTTCAACTTGGTGACATCGTCGACCGTATCGGAAGCGATGACGCGCTCGCGCCCGTATCGTCCCCAGGTGTTGAAGCCCAGCTTGGCGCCCAGCTCGCGGGTGAAGTTGTCGGTGGCGATCACGATCCGCGCTTCGATCAGCACCTGCTGCACCGGCTTGTCGAGCACCGCGACGAGTTGCCGGATCTCCTGCACCTTTTCCGGAGTGTCGTTGACCAGCAGCGTGTTGGTACGCTCATCGTAGCTGACGCTGCCGCGACTGGACAGGAATCCGCGCTGCGCATTGGCAGCGCCACCGCCGCCACCGGTGCCGCTCATGCTGCCGGACGTCAGCAGTTTGGCGATGTCCGCAGCCTTTCCATAGGAAATCGAGATGTAGTCAGACACCAGTTCGGCGTTGTCGAGCGCCTTGAGCCGCGCGTTGGCGACGTTCTCCTCGTAGCTGGCAAGCTCCTGCTGGGGCGCCACCCAGATCACGTTGCCGTCGGTGCGCTTGTCCAGACCCTTGGCGCGCAGGATCACGTCCAGCGCCTGGTCCCAGGGGACGTTGTCCAGGCGCAAGGTGACATTGCCCTGCACACTGTCCGACGCCACGATGTTCTGGTGCGACACATCGGCGAGCAACTGCAGCACCGACCGCACCGGGATGTCCTGGAAGTTGAACGTGACGCGGCCGCCCTTGTAGACGATCGGCTTGGGCGCGCCGATCACGCTGTTGGCGTCCTTTTTGGGCGGCGCGAATTCGACCACATACTGGTTGCCACTCTGGTAGCCCGAGGCGGTACTCAGGCCATTGGTCAGCACGTCGATGCGAGCACCGCCGGGCGTCGCATGCGTGGTGACGCTGCGAACCGGGGTGGCGTAATCGGTCACGTCCAGGCGCCGTGCCTGCGACGCCGCGACCCGCGCGCCGGAGATATCGATGATCGTGTGATCGCCCTGCTCATGCATGCTGGTGGCTGCACCGGGCGAGCTGAATCCGATGACCAGCTTGCCGGCACCGTTGTCGCCACGGCGGAAATCCACCGTATTGATGACGTTTCCTGCCGCCATCGGAGCGGCCTTGCTCTGATCGGTCGCCGCAGTGGCCAGCGCCATCTGCGAGGGCGGCGGAGCCGGCACCGGCGCCAGGGCCGGTCCGGGCGAATCGGAGGCGACGCTCATGCCGTTGCCGATGGTGACGATCACGTCATTGCCGTCCACGCGCGTGACATACGGAGACGGCTGGGTGAGATCCACCACCACCCGCGTGCGATTCCCGGCTTCCACCGCGGTGACGGAAGAAGTCGAGCCGCTGCCCACCGCCACATGGCGTTGGCTCAGCGCATTATGGGTATCGGCGAAATCCAGCGCGATGCGCGGCGGGGTGGCGGTGCTGAACGCATTGGGCGCGCTCGCCGGCTGGGCGAACTTCAAGGTCAACTGCACCTTGCCGTCCGGCAGTGGCGTCGAGGTGACGTCCTGCAGCGTATTCGCGGCGAATGCCGGAACCGCGAGCAGCAGGCCGAACAACGCGGCTACCACCGCCAGCGTGCTGGCGGACGCCCGGTGTGTCCGGGCGAGGTCCGCTTGAGCGCGGCCGATGTGATGAGCGGGTCTTGCGGTCATGGCATCATCCCCGATGATTTTCATTTGTCGCCGAGCGCGATACTCGCGTCGCGTTCCATCCAGCCACCGCTGCCGTTGGGCACCAATTCGACCAAGGCAACGTGGTCTTCCGAAATGCTGGTGATGTGGCCATAGTTCTGGCCAAGGTAATTGCCCACGTGGACCGGATGGATCACGCCCTGCGGATCCTTGATCAACGCTTCCACGCCACCCTTGTCGCCGATGGTGCCGACCATCTTGAGGCTGTCCAGCGGGAAGGACTCCAGCGGCTCGCGTACGCGGTTCTGGTCCGGATGCGGACCGGGACCATTCAGGGAACTGGCCACTTCCGTGGGCCCCGGGCTGAATGGGTCGCGCTTGTCCTGGTCCTGGTAGACAAACGTTTCGAAGGTCTTGATCACCGGCAGCGGCGGCAAGGGCGCACCCTTTTGCGCCTTCTGTTCCGCGACCCACTGGTGCAGATCATCCTGGCCGCTGCAGGCCGCGAGGCCGAGCAGCATCGTGAGCAGGGCACCGGCAATGCCGAAGCGGGCGAGTGTGTTACGCATGCTCACTTCCCTCCCGCGGCGTGCTTGGCCGGCGTGCCGCCAACGGTTTCCTCGTCACCGAGGTAGCGGTAGGTCTTGACCGTGCCTTCCATCGTCAGGCGTCCGCCGGGGGGCGGCGCGGTCGCGCTGCCCGAGGCTTGCGCGGCATGAAGCGATACATCGTGCATGGTGAGAATGACCACCCGCGGCAGCGAAGCCACGCCGCTGATGAATGCGCCGAATTGGTGATACGTGCCCTGCATGCGGATCGCGATCGGCTGTTCGGCGTAGAACTCCTTGGGCGACTCCGGCCCAGGCTGGAACAGCTCGGTTTCGAGGCCCGACGACAGCGCGGTCTGCGAGATGTCCACCAGCA
>DASSFA010000118.1:0-3528 GCA_035694895.1 Rhodanobacteraceae bacterium
GCCGGCGGCGTGTTGATGCGCACGAACAGGAACAGGCTCCAGACGAACATGCCGAGGAACAGCGCGAACGGCACCAGCGTCCAGGTGAGTTCGATCGGCGTGGTGCCATGGCTGAGCGTCCGGTCGATGTTCCTGTTGCCGCGTCGGTAGCGGATGCAGAACGTCCACATCGCGATGAACACGCCGATCGAAACGATGCTGCAGATCCCCACCATCGCCCACCACAGCGCGTCCAGGGAATGCGCCAGGCTGGAAGCGGAAGGCAGGTACCACTGGAAGCCGCTGTTCATCGCGCGGCTCCCTGGTTGCGCGCGCGTCGCGACTCGCCGCGGCGCAGGACGAGGATCCAGCCGCACAAGGCGAGCGCGGTGGTGATGCCCAGTCCCTGCATCACGCGATGGATCAGCAACGTGTAGCGGCCGGTGCTGACGTCGTAGGCGCAGCACAGCAGCAGCAGGCGATCCACGATGTTGCCGACCTTGCCGTGCGAGGCGTCCACCAGCGCCAATCGCAATGTCTCCGGCGCGAACTGCACGCCGAAGAGATACTGCGTCACGCGTCCCTGCGGGGTGAGCAGCACGATGCCCGTCGCGTGCGCGTACTGGCCATCGCGCCGGTCGAGGAGATAGCGGAAGCCGATCGCGCGCATCAGCGGCGCGATGTCCGGTTGCGCGCCGGTGAGGTAATGCCAGTGCGCGACGCCGGCGCCCGGATGCGCCAGCACGTCATTGCTCTGCGCGGTGCGGGCGTCGGTCGGCGTCTCCTTCGGATCGATGCTGACCAGCACCACGTTGAACTGCGCGCCCGGCTCCAGGCCGCTGCGCCGCACGGCATTGGCCACGCCCGAGCGCACCACGGAGCAGATGTTCCTGCAATCGAAATAGCCCGGCACCAGCAACGTGGGCCTGTTGTGCAAGAGGAGGTCGCGCAGCGAAACGCTTGCGCCATCGGCTTCAAGAAAGCGCGCGTCCAGCGGCACCTGGGCGCCCAGGTTCTGGTCGAAACCCACGCGCTGCAGCAGGTCCGGCGGCGCGCGCAGATGAGTTTGTGTCTGCGCGAAGCCGGCGTTTGCGAAAGGCGCAAGCGCGAGCGCGCAGATCGCCAACCACGTCCTTGGCCCCCTCACCCGCGATGCGCTTGGCGCCTGGCTGCCCTCTCCCCGCGGGGGAGAGAGGATAGAACCGGCCGGCGTGTACCGCTTGCAGAACGCGCCCACCAAGCGCTTTGCGCTTGTCTCCATCTCCCCTGTGGGGAGAGGGCCGGGGTGAGGGGGTTGCTTGATGGTTCGCCAACTCACGATCGCGCTCCGCTCGAAGCCGTTGCAGGCGCGCTGTTCGCTCTGGATTGCGCCGAGTGCTGCTGTACGTAGATCTCCATCGCGCGCGAAATCGGGATGTGCGCGTAGTGGTGCGCGGAGTCGGTCCACGCGTAATACGAAAGCAGCCGCGTCTTCTCCGCGCGCAGTTGCGCGAGATCTTCTTCCGGCGAGGGTTGCAGCCGTGGCGGCGGCGGGATCGGCGCCGGGCGGATCGCGACCGCCGCATGGTTCGGCATCGCCGCGTTGCGCAGCGCGAAATGCAGCACGATCACCACGCCGATCACGATCAGCGCCAGCGCGCCGCCGGTCGTCAGCACGCGGCGCGTCGCGATCGCGGATGGCTCATGGCCGAACGGGTGTTCGTGCTCAGCCATGGCTGCGCTCCAGCGCAATTGCGTCTCCGATCCGTGCCGGCATCGCCGCGCGTGCGGCGCGCAATTGCCCAACGTACACGCACCACCACAACGCACCGATTCCCAACGGCGCGCAGAGGTCGGTCCAGCGCAGCGCGAAACCGTGCGCGCGGAAGCTCGGGACCACCAGCCAGAACGCATCGGCGAGACTGGCGATCACCAGCATCGCGCCGATATTGCGCATCCACAGCCGGCGCCGTTTCGCGCCGCGCGAGAGCAGCAGCACGAACGGGATCAGGAAATGGAAGGCGATCAGGAACCAGGCGAGATACCGCCACGTGGTCAACGTGCGCGGGATGTACCAGGCGGTTTCGTCCGGCAGGTCGGCGATCCAGATCGTGAGGTACTGCATGAAGGCGAGATACGACCACGCCAGTACCAGCGCCATCAGCAATCCGCCGAGGTCGTGCAGTGCAGAGGTCGCGACCTCGTCCGGATCGTGCGCCCGCGTGCCAACCGCGGTCGCCAGCGCCATCGCGATCAGGATCCAGCCGGTGCCGACCATCATCCCGAACGTGGACGAATGCCAATGCGGCGTCAGCGACACCACCCAGTCCACCGAGGCGGTCAGCGAGGTCAGCGCGTACACGATCAAACCCGACGCGGCCCAGCGCGGCGCGCGCAGCGGGTCGTCCATGTTGCGCGCGAACGCGGACAGCCAGCCGATCCACAGGACGAAATACGCGATGCTGCGGATCACGAAGAAGGCGGCCGCCAGATACCAGCTCTGCTGACGCAAGACGTGATCGTGCATCAGTGCGGCCGGTTGCGACCATATATATAAGGTGTGCAGGGAGAGGAGGATCGGGATCAGCGCGACTGCCATCAGCGGCAACGCCCGCGCCGCAGCCAGCAGCGGCGCGCGGATGTACCAGCCCCACGCGCCGCCCGTGAGCGCGTGCACCATCAGCACCGCGAGGCTGCCGACGCTCAACCCGGTGAAGAAGAAGAACGCGAACAGGTACGAGAGCAGCGCCTGCCGGGGATCGCGGAACACGCCCAGCAGCAGGCAGGCGACCAGCGCCAACGCGCCGACCGGCAGCGCGAGCCATTGCCAACGCGTGCGGGGAAGCCAGGCGTTCATTGTGATTTCTCCTTCCCCCGCTTGCGGGGGAAGGTCGGGATGGGGGCCAATCTTGCGAGATCTTGTGCATCCAGCACCGAAGCCGGCGCGTGCTGGCTCAGTTGCAGCGCGCGGATGTAGGCCACGATCGCCCAGCGATCGTGCGGGCTGATGCGATCGGCATACGGGAACATCGCTCCGTAGCCGTTCGTGATCACGTCATAGAAATGACTGTCCGGCGCGTTGCGCAACGCGTCGGTGTGATAGCTCGGCGGATGCGGGAAGCCGCGCTCGGCAATCATGCCGTCGCCGTCGCCCGCGCGGCTGTGGCACGGCGCGCAGTAGATGTCGACGCGCTGCTGTCCGCGTTCCAGCAACTGCGGCGTGATCGGCAACGGATTGGCGTAACCCGGTTGCGCGGCCGGCCCGCTTTGCGCGAGCGGGCGGCCCTGCGCATCCACGCCGGTGACCGGTTCTGCCGCGCGTGCGAGCGCGACGCGATCGAGCCTGCCGCTGCTGGTGCCGGCGAGCGCACCCGCCGAGCGCGGCACGGTGCCGGGCACCTGCGGGCGCGAGGCATTGCCGTTGGCGAACAGCGGGCTCGGCACCAGCGGCTTGTACTTCGGCTGGTCGTACATCTCGTGCATGCCGCGCTCGCAGCCGGTGAGGGCAGTGCAAACCGAAATCATGACGATGCATGCCGCGACTCTACGCAGGATCCGTACCCTCACCCC
>DASSFA010000119.1:0-5176 GCA_035694895.1 Rhodanobacteraceae bacterium
CGAGCCGGATTCGCCGAAGTACCATAGCAATCCGCCGCCCACCGCCAGCACGAGCGCGATCAGCAGCAGCTCCGGCCCCGAGATCCGCTGGACACCGCGCTCGCCGTGGTACCACGCCAGGATCAGCGCAACCAGGAAGCCCAACACCAGCAGGCCGAACACGACGTGCATCGCGTGATCGGGCCAGTGATAGCTGCCCGCGACGATGTCGAGCACCTGGATCAGCGCGAACGCGAACGCACCGTAGGCGATCGCCCACTGCACCAGCTTGCGCTGCCTCAAACTCTGCCAGAGTTCGTCCACGCCGTTCCCCTGTACCCGCTCGGCAATGATGCCGGATTTTCCGCGGCGGCGCAGGTCAAACGTGCAGCGCCGCGATCGCCTTGACTGGGTGCACCGGAACGCGCGCGAACCGCTGCTGGCTCGGATGCCCCGTGCCGAGCACGCTCGCTCTTACAGCAGCGGCCAGGGCGCCAGCAGCACGACCCAGAGCAGTACGACGATGCCGGCAGCCTTCAACAGCCGGAACAGCCGCGGATTGGCATGCTTGAAACGTTTGCTGCGCTCGCGGTTGCGCTGTCCCATCGCGTACAGCCGGTTGATGAAGCCGACCGGCTCGTTTTCCGTGTTCGGCGATGAAGTGATGCGGCCCATGAACGCGCTGACGCGATGATTGATCGCGCTCATCAGGCGCGTGCGCAGCGGGCGTTCGATATCGCAGAAGAGGATCACGCGCGTCAGGTCCGAGCGGTTCTCCGCCCAGTGCACGCAGGTCTCGTCGAAGATCACGTCCTCGCCGTCGCGCCAGAAATATTCCTGGCCGTCCACGAAGATGCGGCAGGTGTTTGCGTTCGGCGTCACCAGGCCGAGGTGATAACGAAGCGAACCGGCGAACGGATCGCGGTGCGGGTTGAGCTTGGAGCCCGGCGGCAGCAGCGCGAACATCGCCGCCTTCACGTTCGGGATCGCATTGACCAGTTCCACGGTGCGCGGGCACAGCGCCTGCGCGGAGGCCAGCGGTTCGCCGTACCACTTCACGTAGAAGCGCTTCCAGCCTTCCTTGAAAAAGGAATTGAAGCTCGCGTCGTTGCTGCGCTCGGCGGTGCGGATGTAGCCCCGATCGAACAGGTGCAGCGCCTCGTCGCGGATCGTGCGCCAGTTGTCGCGCAGCGGGTCGAGTTCGCCGAAGCGCGAGCGATCCAGGAATGGCATCGCCGGCACCGCCGAGAACGCGTACATCAGCAGGTTGTATGGCGCGAAGAACATGGCGTGGCCGCCGAGCTGCTTGCGCCAGTGCAGGCGCACGCGGCTGCGCAGGTGCACGGCCCAGGCGCAGCCCAGGAACAGCAGGATCAGGCAAAGCAGGGCGAGGCGGATGGCGAGGGCCATGGTGGGCGGGTTCGGCTGGACGCAATTTTAAGGAAACGCTGACGAAGCGTCGCGAGCGACGCTGCCGTCCATGGCAGAAAGGCTCCGTGGTTGCGCGTCGCCGGAGCGCAGGAACCGGAGTGTACACGTCAGTACATGAGGATTCCTTGGGCCCAAAGCGGTACATCCATGTACCGGCCCTGATCCGAGCACCGCCGGCGCGCAAGATGGCGAGCGCAGCTTATTCAGGGTTTCCCCAGCGGTGGCGGAGCACGTGTAGTTGACCGCCGCCCGGACGGAAACTGCCGCGCAGCGCGCGCTGGACAAAAGCCGTCGCCTTGCGCGCAGCCATTCGGGGCGTGGCGCCCTTCGCCAGACTCGCCGCGAGCGCCGCCGAAAGCGTGCAGCCGGTGCCGTGGGCCTGGATGTCCAGGCGCGGATGGCGGAATTCGAGCATGCCGCGCGCATCCGCATAGAGATCGATCACTTCGCGGCCGCGCGCGTGGCCGCCTTTCAGCAGCACCGCGCCCGCGCCGAGCTCGAGCAAGGCGCTCGCGGCACGCTTCGCGTCGCGCGCATTCGTGATGTGGGCTCCGAGCAGCGCTTCCGCTTCGGGCAGGTTGGGCGTCAGCACGTCCGCCAACGGGATCAGTTCATCGCGCAGCACGCGGATCGCATCGCGATCGAGCAGGCGCGCGCCGCTGGTCGCGATCATCACCGGATCCACGACCAGCCAAGCCGGGTTGCGAAGCCTGAGTTCGCGTGCCACGCAGCGCGTGGTTTTCGCGTCACCCAGCATGCCGGTCTTCACCGCGCCGATCGGGAAGTCCTCGAACAGCGCATCCAGTTGCGCGCGCAGGTGCTTCAACGGCACCGGATGGATGGCACGGACGCCTCGCGTGTTCTGCGCCGTGATCGCCGTGATCGCCGAAAGTCCGTGCACGCCCAGCGCCGCAAAGGTCTTCAGGTCGGCCTGGATCCCCGCGCCGCCACCGGAATCGGAGCCGGCAATGGTGAGGGCGCAGGGAGGAGAGAGGCGGGAGACGGCAGACGGGAGGCGCACGATGGAATCGGAATCGAATCGGCATGCGGTGGGGATTTGGGAAAGCCGTGATGATAAGCCGTCATTCCGGACGCGCGCAGCGCGATCCGGAATCTGCTTTTTGCAGGGTTATGGTAAGAGCAGATTCCGGGTTCATCGCCGATGGCGATGCCCCGGAATGACGAAAGATATGTTCATGCGAGTCGAAACCTAGTTCCGACTCCTACAACGCTTCGGACGCGAAATCCGCGAGCCGCGAGCGCTCGCCGCGGCGCAGGGTGATGTGCGCCGAATGCGTCCAGCTCTTGAAGCGGTCCACGGCGTAGGTCAAGCCTGAAGTCGTTTCGGTGAGATAGGGCGTGTCGATCTGCTCGACGTTGCCGAGGCACACGATCTTGGTGCCCGGGCCCGCGCGGGTGATCAGCGTCTTCATCTGTTTGGGCGTCAGGTTCTGCGCCTCGTCAATGATGAGATACCGCGACAGGAAGGTGCGCCCGCGCATGAAGTTCAGCGAGCGGATCTTGATGCGCGAGGCGAGCAGGTCATTGGTGGCGGCGCGGCCCCACGAGCCGCCTTCCTCGGGATTGGCCAGCACTTCCAGGTTGTCGGTGAGCGCGCCCATCCAGGGCGTCATCTTTTCCTCTTCCGTGCCGGGCAGGAAGCCGATGTCCTCTCCGACCGATACCGTGGCGCGGGTCATGATGATCTCGCGGTAGCGCTGCTGGTCCATCACCTGTGCCAGGCCCGCGGCTAGCGCCAGCAGGGTCTTGCCGGTGCCGGCGGTGCCGAGCAGGGTGACGAAGTCGATGTCCGGATCCATCAGCATGTTCAGGGCGAAATTCTGCTCGCGGTTGCGCGCGCTGATGCCCCAGACGCTGTGGTTGGGATGGGTGTGGTCGTCCAGCAGCACCAGCTTCGTCTTGCCCTCGGCATGATCGAGCACCCGCAGCTCGACGCTGTTCTCGCCGGGCAGGTACAGGCATTCGTTGGGCTGCCAGACTTCCTCCTCGCGCGGCGTGACTTCGTAGTAGGTGTGTCCGCGTTCGGACCACGAGCGCAGCTCCGGATGGCGCTCCCAGAAATCCGCCGGCAGCTCGGCGTGGCCGGCGTACAGCAGCGAGAAGTCGTCCAGCGCGCGGTCGTTCTCGTAATCCTCGGCGTGGATGCCGTAGATCGTCGCCTTGATGCGCAGGTTGATGTCCTTGGACACCAGCGCAACGCCGCGGTCCGGATGGCGCTCGCGCAGGTCCAGCACCGCCGAAAGGATCTGGTTGTCGGCCTTGCCGTGGCCGTTCTCGGTGCGTGTCTGGAAGTAAAGACGTCCATTCGCGTTGCCGCTTTTCAGCTTCACGCCTTCGGGCGAGGTCAGGGACAGGCCGTCGGCGATGCCGTGCCCGTTGCCGCGCAAAATCAGCTCGTTGAGGAAGCGGCTGACCTGGCGCGCGTTGCGCGAGACTTCCGACCCGCCCTTCTTCTTCTCGTCCAGCTCCTCCAGCACGGTCATCGGGATGAACACGTCGTGTTCCTCGAAGCGGAACAGCGAGGTGGGATCGTGCAGCAGCACGTTGGTGTCCAGCGCATAGATGCGCTTGCCTTGCTCGCGATTGGTCATCCGGTGCTCTCGGTGGAAACAGTGCGTGCCGCCACGCGAACGGGTTCGCGTACGGCTGGAAGGGAAACGGAGGGATTCGTCACTTTGTCGGAATACTGTCCAATACCGCTTGAGCGTGGCCCGGCACTTTCACGCCGCGCCACTCCTTCACCAGCTTGCCTTCCGGATCAATCAGGAATGTGCTGCGATCCACGCCCATGTACTTGCGTCCATACAAGGTCTTTTCACGAATTACATCGAACGCCTTGCACCAGGTCTCGTCGGTGTCGGCGACCAGCGGGAACGGCAGCTCGTATTTCTGGGCAAAGTTGGTGTGGGATTTCGCCGAATCGCGCGACACGCCGACGACCTGCACGCCGCGGCGCTTGAACTGCGGATAAAGATCGCGGAAATCCTGCGCCTCGCGCGTGCAGCCGGTGGTGTTGTCCTTCGGGTAGAAGTACAGGACCAGCCACTTGCCCTGCAGGTCGGCGAGCTTCAGCGCGCCGCCGTCGGCGGTGGCGCCCGCGAGTTTGGGAGCCTTGCTGCCGATCTTCATCGTCAGAACTTCACCGGGTCCATGATGGCGTCGAGGTTCAACCCGTCGCACAGTTCCAGGAAATCATCGCGCAAACCGGCAATGTGCGTGTCGGCGGGGATGCCGATGGTGATCTGGGCCTGGAACATGTCGGCGCCGGTCTGCATCGCGCGGTAGCGCATGGAGGAGAGCTGCTCGATGCTGATCCCGCGGCGGGTGAAGAAGTCGATCAGCTCCACCAGCACCGCCGGCTTGTCGGACGCCACCACTTCAACGAGGTACGGGAGAAGGTGGGTCTGTGCATCGCGCGGCTGGGTGCGGTAGTGCATCAGCCGCACTTCCTCGTCGCGGCCGATGCGGGTCAGTGCGTTCTCGAGCTTTGCGATTGCATCCCAGGCGCCTTGCGCCAGCAGCACGACGGAGGTGTCGGCACCTATCGTGGCCACGCGCGAGTCCACCAGGTTGCAGCCGGCGTCGGCGATGCGCCGGGCCAGCGCCAGCAGCGGCGAATGGGTTGCCGGGGAAACCGTCTGGATCAGCAGATGGTGGTCGGTGCCGGGACGCGGAGTGGTGCGGTTCAAAGATCAACGGCCCTGGCTGGATGAATGTCCGGTTCAGGATAGCCGCCGGCGCGCGC
>DASSFA010000120.1:0-4038 GCA_035694895.1 Rhodanobacteraceae bacterium
AGCGTACCTGCGCGGCCGCCGATCGCACCGGCCACGCGATCCTGCACACGTTGTACCAGCAATCGCTGAAGCACGACGCGCGCTTCTTCATCGAATATTTCGCCACCGACCTGGTGACCGATGCCGACGGCGCGATCCGCGGCGTGCTGGCGATCGACATGAACGAAGGCACGCTGCACTTCTTCCGCGGCCACGCGGTGGTACTGGCGACCGGCGGTTACGGCCGAGCGTATTTCTCCTGCACCTCGGCGCACACCTGTACCGGCGACGGCGGCGGCATGGCGTTGCGCGCGGGCCTGCCCATGCAGGACATGGAATTCGTGCAGTTCCACCCCACCGGCATCTATGGCGCGGGCTGCCTGATCACCGAGGGTGTGCGCGGCGAGGGCGGTTTCCTCACCAATTCGAAAGGCGAGCGCTTCATGGAGCGCTACGCGCCGAACGCGAAGGACCTCGCCTCGCGCGACGTCGTCAGCCGCGCGATGACCATGGAAATCCGCGAGGGCCGCGGCGTCGGCGAACATGCCGACCACATCTTCCTGAACCTGCAGCACCTGGGGCCCGAAGTGATCCACGAGCGCCTGCCGGGCATCGCCGAGAGCGCGCGCATCTTCGCGGGCGTGGATGTCACCACGCAGCCGATCCCGGTGCAGCCGACCGTGCACTACAACATGGGCGGCATCCCGACCAACTACCACGGCGAAGTGGTGACCAAGCGCGGCGACGATCCGGACGCGGTCGTGCCGGGCCTGTTCGCGATCGGCGAGGCCGCCTGCGTGTCGGTGCACGGCGCCAATCGCCTCGGTTCGAACTCGCTGCTGGACCTGGTGGTGTTCGGGCGCGCGGTTGCCAATCGCTGCGCGGAACTGATCAAGCCGAATTCGCCGCACAAGGATCTGGCGTCCGACATCCTCGACCGCCCGATGCAGCGTCTGGAGAAGCTGCGCAATGCCAACGGCGGCACGCCGACCGCGCAGATCCGGCTCAACATGCAGAAAACCATGCAGGCGGATGCGGCGGTGTTCCGGATTGCCGAAAGCCTGAAGGAAGGCTGCAAGAAGATTTCGGAAGTGCACGCGAGCTTCGAGGACGTGCGCGTGACCGACCGTTCACTGATCTGGAACTCGGACCTGATCGAAACCTTCGAGCTGGCCAACCTGCTGGACCAGGCGGTGGCGACGATGTATTCGGCCGAGCAGCGCACGGAGAGCCGCGGCGCACACGCGCGCGACGACTTCCCCGAGCGCGACGACGCCAACTGGATGAAGCACACGCTGAGCTGGGTGGACGGGAAGGGCACGGTGCGGTTCGATTACCGGCCGGTACACCTCAACACGCTGACCAGCGACGTGCAGACGATTCCGCCCAAGAAGCGGGTGTATTGATCCGGGAAACGAGAAGAGAGAGACGGGAAACGATGAAAGCTCGCGCTTGCGTCTCTCGTCTCTCGTCTCCCGTCTCCCGTTTATCGGATTAAAGTCATGGCCGAATTCGTTCTTCCCAAAAACTCCAAGGTCAAGAAGGGCCAGCACCACCCCGCCAAGCCTGGCGCGAAGCAGGTGCGCACCTTCCACGTCTACCGCTGGGATCCGGAAGTGGGCGGCAACCCCCGCATGGATTCCTACGAGGTGGACGTCAGCAACACACCGATGGTTCTGGACGTGCTGCTGAAGATCAAGAACGAGATCGATCCAACGCTCACGCTGCGCCGCTCGTGCCGAGAAGGCATCTGCGGTTCCTGCGCGATGAACATCAATGGCGGCAATACGCTGGCCTGCACCAAGGCGCTGCACGACCTGCCCGAGGGCGACGTCAAGATCTATCCGCTGCCGCACATGCCGGTGGTGAAGGACCTCGTGCCCGACCTCACGCACTTCTACGCACAATACGCCTCGATAAAGCCCTGGATGCGCACGCAGAGCGCCCCGCCCGCGCGCGAGCGCCTGCAGTCGCCGGAAGAGCGCAAGAAGCTCGATGGACTGTACGAATGCATCCTGTGCGCGTGCTGCTCGACTTCCTGCCCGAGCTACTGGTGGAATCCGGATCGCTATCTCGGGCCTGCCGTGCTGCTGCAGGCGTACCGCTGGATCATCGATTCGCGCGACGAGGACACCGGCGCGCGCCTGGATGACCTGGAGGACCCGTTTCGCCTGTACCGCTGCCACACCATCATGAACTGCACCAACACCTGCCCGAAGGGCCTGAACCCCGCGCAGGCGATCGGCGAGATCAAGCAGTTGCTGGTCAAGCGCGCGGTGTAAGCCTGCGTCGCGATCAAGGGGAGCCGTGATGATCGACGCGCGCATCTTCCTGCCGGCCCTGGCGATGGCGGGGCTGACCTTCGTGGTGTGGTGGCGGATGTATTTCGCGCGCATCGGCGAGATGAAGCGCGAGCGCATCCATCCGCAGTCGGTCGCAACCTCGCCGCAGATGGCCGCGCGACTGAAGGACACGCGTGCGGCCGACAATTTCCGCAACCTCTTCGAACTGCCGGTGCTGTTCTACCTGGCACTGGTGGTGGCGGCCACCACCGGGCAGGTGACCGCGCTCGTGCTGGCCCTGGCCTGGCTGTTCGTGGGATTTCGCGTCGTGCACAGCGCGATCCATTGCAGCTACAACAGGGTGATCCATCGGTTCTATGCGTACCTGGCCGGCGGGATCGTGCTCTGGATTCTCTGGGGCGTGCTCGGCTTCGGGCTGGTGCATTGAACGAAGCCGAAAACATCGGTGCACTGAAGCGCCTGCGCTGGCGCTGCCGGCGCGGCACGCGCGAGCTGGACGCTTTGCTGGGCGGCTGGCTCGATGGAGTCGGCGCGCAGGCCGATGCGCAAGCGCTTGCCGCCTTCGACGCGCTGCTCGACGAGCCCGATCCGCAGATCTGGGACTGGCTGATGGGCCATGCGCGGCCGTCGCGCGTGGACTGGCAGGAGATCGTGGATGCGATCCGCGCCCGCCATCGGATTTGAATACAAGCCCTCGCGCGCGCTGTCCGCGTGCATCGTGTTGCTTACGGCGCTCGCGTGGGTGGCGATCGCACTGAGTGGTCTGCCCGGCTGGACGATCGCGATCCTGGCCACCGCGGCGCTCGCTTATGCTGCGATCGCATTCTGGCGTTATCGCCATCCTCGCGTGATTGCGCTGACCTGGCGCAGCGACGGCAGCGTGTCCCTGCGCCTGGCGGATCGCAAGGGCGAAGCCGCGGACGTGCAGGGCATGCTGCACGGTGCGCGCGTGCTCGGGCCCCTGGTCGTCTTGCACCTGCGTTGGCCGGATGGTCGTGCCGACCTGTGGCTGGTCCCGGACAATCTGGATCCCGATACCGGCCGGCGCCTCCGCGTCCGGCTGGGCAGCGACGGCGCCGGTGCGTCAGTGAACGCCGACAACGTTTGATGGTCTGAACTGCTTGAAATATTCGTGCGATCGTCCATGATCGCAGCTCGAAATACCTTTCGTTCGAACCCTTATGCTCTTGTGTTAGCCGGACCAAAAGCGGCCATCCGTGGCCGCATATCTTGAAAAGCGCAGACAAGTCTCCCCTCGACGATTCCCGAATCCCGGCTCAATGTTCCGTCCACTCGAACTCTTCATCGGCCTGCGCTACACCCGCGCCAAGCGGCGCAACCATTTCATCTCCTTCATCTCGGTCGTCTCGATCGTCTGCATCGCGATCAGCGTGACCGCGCTGATCACGGTGATGTCGGTGATGAACGGGTTCGATTCCGAACTGCGCTCGCGCATCCTCGGGATGGTGTCGCATGCGACCATCTCGGGCGTGGGGCAGAGCGTCAGCGACTGGCCGCAGGCGATCGCGATCGCCAAGCAGAATCCGCATGTGCGCGGCGCCGCGCCGTACGTGGAACGGGAGGCCTTCCTGCGCGGCGATGCGGCCAGCCAGGGCGCGATCATCCGCGGGGTACTGCCCGACCAGGAGCCGAAAGTCGCGGACATCGGCCAGAAGATGATCGCCGGCAACTTGAACGATCTCACGCCGGGTTCGTGGGGCATTGTCCTCGGCAGGGACCTGGCGCTGAACCTCGG
>DASSFA010000121.1:0-6838 GCA_035694895.1 Rhodanobacteraceae bacterium
GGAATTTTTTGCAGAGTTGAAGTAGGCGGAGCCGCGCAACCCGAAGCCGCAATGGCGGATTACGCGCCTTGGCGCTGATTCGCCGTCAGAAATCCTTTGATATGGAGTCACGAATGAAAGCACCCGTCCGCATCGCCGTCACCGGCGCCGCCGGCCAGATCGGCTACGCGCTGCTGTTCCGCATCGCTGCCGGCGACATGCTGGGCAAGGACCAGCCGGTCATCCTGCACCTGCTGGAGATCACGCCCGCGCTGCCGGCCCTGCAGGGCGTGGTGATGGAACTCGACGACTGCGCGTTCCCGTTGCTCCAAGGCGTGGTGGCGACGGATGATGCGAACGTCGCGTTCAAGGACGTGGATTACGCGTTGCTCGTCGGCGCGCGCCCGCGCGGCCCGGGCATGGAACGCAAGGACCTGCTCTCGGCCAACGGCGCGATCTTCGGGCCCCAGGGCAAGGCGCTGAACGCGCATGCGAAGCGCGACGTGAAGGTGCTGGTGGTCGGCAATCCGGCCAACACCAACGCACTGATCGCGCAGGCCAATGCGCCGGATCTCGATCCGCGCTGCTTCACCGCGATGGTGCGGCTGGATCACAACCGGGCGATGGCGCAGCTCGCGCAGCAGGCCGACGCGCACGTCAACGATGTCAAGCGCATGATCATCTGGGGCAATCATTCTTCCACGCAGTATCCGGACATCCACCACGCCACGGTGAAAGGCCAGCGCGCCACCGAGCTGGTGGCCGATGCCTGGTACCGCGACAGCTTCATCCCGACCGTGCAGCAGCGCGGCGCGGCGATCATCAAGGCGCGCGGCGCATCGTCGGCCGCTTCGGCCGCGTCCGCGGCGATCGATCACATGCGCTCGTGGGCGCTGGGCACCGCCGAGGGCGACTGGGTTTCGATGGCGGTACCCTCGGATGGCAGTTACGGCATCGCGCCGGGCGTGATCTACGGATATCCCGTCATCTGCAGGAACGGCAAGTACGAGATCGTGCTGAAGCTCGACATCAATGAGTTCTCGCGCGAGCGCATGGACGCCACCGACAAGGAATTGCGCGAGGAGCGTGCGGCGGTCGAGCATTTGCTGCGCCCGTAATCCACCCGAGCGCAAGACAAGTAAAAGGGCGGCGAAAGCTGCCATCCGTAGCCAAGAGCTCCGTGGCCGCCGTTTTCTTTTCACGGCTTGGCGTTGACCCGCTCCGCATGCGCACTCGGCCGGATGCGCCTGCCGAAGCGGCGCGCATAGACTTGCGTGGTTTCCGCGCCGAGGAACAGGATCACCGCGCTGTAATACACCCAGATCACGATCAGGATCAGCGAGCCCGCCGCGCCCGCCGAGCTGTAGCGCAGGTGCGCGAGATATACCCCCAGCACGTACTTGCCAACCGTGAACAGCGCGCCGGTGATCAGCGCCCCGACGAACACGTCGTGCCAGTCGATGATCGCATCGGGCACGTACTTGAACAGCAGGGCGATCACGCCGGTCACGATCGCGAATGAAACGAGCGCGTAGATCACCCGCAGCACGATGCCGGCACCGGGGAAATACTGGTCGGCCGAGCCTTGCGCGCCGGCGATCGCTGCGCTGATCGCCATCGAAACGAGCAGGATGAAGGCCATCCCGAACACGATTGCCAGCGCCATCAGGCGCGAACCGACCAGCCGCAGGATCACGTTGCGGCGAGGCACCGCCCGCACGTCCCAGATCTGGTTCAACGCGGTCTGAAGGTGACCGAAAACGGTGGTCGCGCCGATCACCAGTACCACCGTGCCGACGATGGTCGATACCACGCTCGCGTGATGATCGTTGGTTTCGGTGAGCAGCGACTGCGCGACTTTCGCTTCCTGCGGGCCCACCGCCGAGCTGATGTAACCGAACAGTTGCCCGCGCGCGGCTTCTTCCCCGAACACCAGGCCGGCCAACCCGGTCATCAGCAGCAACAGCGGCGCCATGGACAACAGCGTGTAGTAGCTCAGCGCCGCGGCTAGCTGGAACGGCTTGTCGTGAAGGAACTCGGTGAACACCGCCTTGGTGGTCGTCCACGCGGTGCGGGGCAGGGCGCGATCTTCCATGACGAAATGCTCCCGGGCCGCCCGTGAACGGGGTGCGATTTGTCGCGATCCCGTTCGGCTGCACGGGCTGTGGCGAGCGGGTATGCTGGCGCGCGCGGCGGCGAGCCGCATCGCGTGGGGGCCGCGATGGTCGAGTTCCTGGCGGACTTGAAACGGCGAAAGCTGGTGCAATGGGCACTGGCCTACCTGGCCGCCGCATGGGCGGTGCTGCAGGCGCTCGGATTGGCGGCTGACAGCTACGGCTGGCCTCGCCACATCTTGCAGATCGGCTTCGCCGCCACCGCGCTGGGCTTCGTGATCACGCTGTTGCTGGCCTGGTACCACGGCGAGCGTGGCGCGCAACGCGTTTCCGGCACGGAATTGCTGCTGATCGCGCTGGTGCTCGCTGTGGGTGGTGGGTTGCTGTGGCGATTCGCACGGGAGGCGCCGGCTGCAACGGGAACCGTCGCCGCGCGCGGCACGGATGGTGTGCAGGGGAATCCGCCGACCGTTGCCCCGGACGCCAAAGCCGCTCCGTCTGCGTCGCGCGCCGTGTCGTCATCCGTGCAAGCCCCGCCGATCCCCGGCAAATCCGTCGCGGTGCTGCCGTTCGTGAACATGAGCGGGGATCCGAAGAACGATTACTTCAGCGACGGCATCACCGAGGAAATTTTGAACGCGCTGGCGCAGGTGCCGAATCTGAAGGTGGCCGCGCGCACTTCGGCGTTCGCGTTCAAGGGCAAGGAAGAGGACCTGCGCAAGGTGGGCGAAGTGCTGGACGTGGCGACGGTGCTGGAAGGCAGCGTGCAGCGTTCCGGTGACGAGGTGCGGATCACCGCGCAATTGATCGACACGCGCACCGGCTATCACCTGTGGTCGGAAAAGTACGACCGCAAGCTGACCAGTATCTTTGCGGTCGAGGATGAAATCTCGAAAGCCATCGCCGACAAGTTGCGCGTGCAGCTCGTTGGCGGCAACGGACAGCCACTGATTCGCCATGCAACGGAAGACCCGAGGGCGCACGCGTTGTACCTGCAGGGCATCGCCGAAATCGCCCGACGCGGTCCGGCGCTCAAGGACGCGGCGGTGCTGCTGCAACAGGCGACCGCACGCGACCCGGGCTACGCCGATGCTTGGGCGGGGCTGTCACAGGTCCAGGAACTGCTGCCATGGTACGAACTGGCGGACTGGCCCGACTCGCTGGATGCGGCGGAGCGATCGGCGGAGCGCGCATTGGCGCTCGATCCGCAGTCGGGCGAAGCGCATGCCGCCCTGGCCAACGTGCTTCGCGACCGGCTCGAATTTGCCGCCGCCGAAAGCGAGTACCGCAAGGCACTGGCCTTGAGTCCGGGGTCTTCCGAGATACACAACCAGTTTGCGCAATTGCTGAATGCCGTCGGCGCCTCGGAAGCAACGCTGCGACAGGAGCGGATAGCCGTTTCGCTGGATCCACTCGCACCGAATCCGCGCTACATGCTGGGATTTGAACTTGTCAGCCAACATCGCTACCCGGAAGCCGCAACCGCGTTCGAGAAGATATTGGAGCAGACGCCGGACTATGCCTACGCGCGCTTCCATCTTGCGCTGACCCATTTGTACGAAGGCCACGATGAGGAAGCCCTGAAAATCGGCCGCGCCGCCGCGTTGCAGGCGGGGCAGGACCCGGCCACCATCGAAATGCTGCTGCGCGCCGGCAGCGATCCGGCGCTGCGGCCCGAAGCGCTGAAGCGCATCGCCGGTGTCGATCGGATCCAGCTCGCCAAGCTGGACGACCTGGCCAAGGCTTTCTGGTACAGCCAGCTTGGCGCGCGCGAGTTGGCGCTCGCCAGCCTGCAGCGTTGGGCCATCGACGCGCCCCTGGGGGAGCGGTTCAATGGCATGCGCTGGCTGCGCCTGCCCACGTTTGATCCGATCCGAGACGATCCGCGCTTCAAAGCGGTGCTGGCGAAGCTGGGCCTGCCGTATCGGGTGGACACGGCGGAAACGAAATGAGCATTGAACCGAGCCGGCGACGAAAATGGCGGTGCGCGCCGGCAATGGGCACAAAAGGGGTGCGGCGTGCAACAGGCCATCGGTTTGCAAGCGCCGCCGGGGGTGGCTCCGAAGGGTGGCCGCGGTTTTGTTGATGGTGCCGCACTGGACAAGCCACAACGGAAGGACTGGCACAAGTATTTCTCGTCGGCGTACGCGGCGTTCCTCGACAAGCTGCCACCGTAGCCGCCGGCGGGATTTTGAACCGGGGATAGACACCATGAAAAACCTTGGCAGATTCATCCTGGCGGTTGCGCTGGCCGTATTGCCAGCAGCCGCGATGGCGGTGGATTCCGGGGCGGCGTCCGCGGCAAAGCAGACCATCGTGGACTACTACGCCGCGTGGGCCGCCCACGACATCGCGCGCTACAGGAGCCTGTGCACGTCCGATTACCTGATTCTCGACAACGGCGAGATGTCGAACCTCGATCAGGACATCGCGTATCTGCGTGCGCACCCGGAGGCCTGGCGGGGCCGGACCGACCACTTCGATTTCCGCAAGGTCATCGTCGGGGGCGATGAGGCGTATGTCGTGTATTTCCTCAATTCCGAAATCAAGGATGAGAAGGCCGTCGAACACAGGCGCTATCTCGAAAGCGCGGTCCTGCGCAGGAGTCCGCATGGCTGGCAGGTGTTCCTGCTGCATTCGACCAGACTCCGGGATACCCACTGACCGATTCGCGCGCCATGCACGCCGGAAGAACACTCGCTTCGATGCTGGTGATTCAGGGGATCGTCCTGATCGGCATCTCGTGTGCGACAGCCTTCGCACAGAGCCCGCCGCAGACGCCGGATACCGAAATCCGTGCGGCGATGGCGTGGGCGTTTCCGTTGAACCCGCCGCCGGACCCCCGCGCGCCAAAACCCGACATGCACGCGCCGCGGCACGTGCCCGGCAGCACGCGCACCTACACGATCGCCGACTACGATGACATGTTCGGTGCACCGGACTGGTTTCCGCAGGATCATCCGCCGATGCCGCACATCGTCGCGCACGGCAGCGGCGACGCGTGGGCCTGCGCCTACTGCCACCTGCCGAACGGGCAGGGGCGGCCAGAAAACGCGCCGCTGGCGGGTCTGCCGGCCGCGTACATCGTCGAGCAGGTGCGCGCGTTCCGCGGCGGCGAGCGCGTGTCGGGTCGTCCGGAGACGGCGAAATGGATGCCGGCCGAAGCGCGCAACGCCAACGATGCCGATCTGAAGTTGGCCGCCGAATACTTTTCAAGCCTGCACTACAAGCCGTGGACGCGCGTGATCGAGTCCGCAAGCGTGCCGAAGACGCACGTCGCGCACTGGATGCTGGTGCCGGATGCGGAAGGAAAACGCGAGCCGATCGGCGACCGCATCATCGAGACGTCAACCGACATTGCGCGTACGGAACTTCGCGATACGCGTTTCGGGTTCGTGGCGTACGTGCCGCCCGGCAGCATCGCGCGCGGCGCGGTGATCGCGTCGCAGGGCACCGGTACCGCGGCGGCATGCGAATCCTGCCACGGCGCCGATCTTCGCGGTATCGGAAATGTTCCGCCGCTTGCGGGCCGTTCGCCGACGTACATCGTGCGTGAGCTGATCCTGTTCCGGCTCGGCGGACGCGCCAATGCCGCCGCGGCGCCGATGCGGCAGGGAGCCTCGCAGCTCACGCTCCGCGACATGATCGCGGCCGCGGCGTACGCCGCATCGCGGCGCCCATGAAGCACGGGAGACATCACATGAAAGCGATGCTGCGAATCGCAGGGTTGCTCGGCATGCTCGTGGCCGGAGGTCTGCACGCCGGCGGAACGCAGTCTCCCGCACGGCAGATCCGCGCGCAGTGGGACGACATGCAACGCGCTGCCAATGCGCACGACACCGACGGTTTCATGGCGCCGTTCGCGCATGGCCCGGATCTGGTCTTCGCCGTCAACGGCGAGGTGATCCACGGCTGGGACGCATTACACGCGCAGCAACTGAAGTGGTGGAACCACGGCAGGAGCAACGCACGTTATACGCAAACCGGCAAACTCGAACTCGTGGCGCTCGGCCCCGAGGCCGAGGTCTCGACGGCATCATTCACATCGCGCAGGACCGGGCCGGACGGGAAGATCAGCACCGGCAGGTTCGTGGTCACCTATATCTGGAAAAAGCTGCCGCAAGGGTGGCGCATCGTCTATGGCCACGAGTCGTGGGCGAGGCCGCCCGGCTGACGTGCGGCGTTGCCGATGCCCGCGGCACGCGTCCCGTATCTCCGGATCGGTTAAAATTGCGGCTTTGCCGGAGGCAGCATGAGCGATACGCACTCTCCCGGGGCACGCTTCCGTGCCGCGCTCGCCGCCGAAAAACCGCTGCAGGTGATCGGTGCGATCAACGCCAATCACGCCTTGCTCGCCAAGCGCGCCGGTTACCGCGCGATCTACCTGTCCGGTGGCGGCGTGGCCGCGGGTTCGCTGGGCCTGCCGGATCTCGGTATCAACACGCTGGACGACGTGCTGACCGACTGTCGGCGGATCACCGACGTCTGTGACCTGCCGCTGATGGTGGACATCGACACCGGCTTCGGGCCGAGTGCATTCAACGTCGCGCGCACGGTGAAATCGCTGATCAAGGCCGGCGCGGCGGCGTGCCACATCGAAGACCAGGTCGGCGCCAAGCGCTGCGGTCATCGCCCCGGCAAGGAGATCGTCTCGGCGCAGGAAATGGCCGATCGGGTGAAGGCCGCGGCGGATGCGAAGACCGATCCGGATTTTTTCCTGATCGCGCGCACCGACGCGATCGCCT
>DASSFA010000122.1:0-6207 GCA_035694895.1 Rhodanobacteraceae bacterium
CGTTCGACACCGGCCGCATCTGGTGCAGCAAGATGCCGATGCTCGCGAACCTGTTCCCCCACGCCAAGGTGATCGCCTGCGTGCGCGAGGTGCCGTGGGTGCTGGACAGCGTGGAGCGCATGGTGCGCAAGCATCCGCTCAGCGCCAGCAAGATGTTCCACTTCAATCCGAATGGCACGGTGTATTCGCGCACGGAGAGCCTGATCGACGTCGCCGGCATGGTCGGCTTCTCCTATCAGGCCACCAAGGATGCGTATTACGGCGAGTACGCGCCGGGCCGGCTGATGCTGCTGACCTACGAAACGCTGACGCGCGATCCGCAGCGCGCGGTCAACGCCGTGTACCAGTTCATCGGCGAGCAGCCTTATCCGCACGATTTCGAGAACATCCAGTACGACGAACCGGAATTCGATGCGCGCCTCGGGTTGCCCGGACTTCACAAGGTACGGCCCAAGGTGACCGCGACCCAGCGCGAAAGCGTGTTGCCGCCGGATCTGTTCAACCGCTTCGTCAAGGATTCGTTCTGGCTGGATCCGAACACCAATATTCGCCGCATTCCGATCATCTGAGCGGATGTTCCGAACCGCTGCGCCCGGCACGAGGCTCTTGCCCGGGTGGATGGCAACTTCAGTGGCGCACGGGCGGGGCTCGGCACCTTCATGCACTGGCGTGTACACTCCGGGTCCCGCACCGGCGCTGCGCCTGATTCATGACAACGCGTCGCTCCGCTTGCGACGCCCATGGACTCCTCCGATGACCTTGCAAGTTAGCCACGACCCGGGCAAACACGCGTTCACCGTCGAGGTGGAGGGCTACACCGGCACGCTGGATTACGACCTGCGCGGCACCACCATGACAATCACGCACACACTGGTGCCGGAAGCGATCGGAGGACGCGGGGTGGCGGCGGAGCTCACGCGCGTGGCGCTGGAGACCGCGCGCGCCAATGGCTGGAAGGTTGTGCCGATGTGCTCCTACGCAGTGGCGTACCTGCGCAGGCATCCGGAGTACAACGATCTGCTGTTGGGGCAGGTTGGCAAAGGCGCTTGACCTGCCCACGTCGCACGAATTCCGTTGTGCTGAGCGAAGCTTGCGAAGCAGGCGGAGTCGAAGCACATTCGGGCGCCCTTCGACTCCGGCGCTTCGCGCCCACGCTCAGGGCAAACGGATAATTCAAAGCATCGCCCAGAGGCCCACCAGCACCGCCGCCACCAGCAGGAACGGCACCGACCACGCGTGGAATTTCCAGGCGATGTGCGGCGAGCCGTCCAGCCGCAGCGCGATCAGGTTGGCGAGCGAGCCGAGCATCAACCCCGATCCGCCGACATTCACCGCGACCGCAAGCAGGGTGAGATCGTGCGTGTAGTTCTGCAGCAGCACCGCCGCGGGCACGTTGCTGATCAGTTGCGACAGCACGATGCCGCCGCCGTACAGCACGCGCGGGTCGCGCCAGTCGAGCGCGTGCAGGTGCGCGTTCACCGCCGGCACGGCGGCGAGATGGCCCAGCCCCGTGAACATCGCCGCGAACGTCACCAGCAGCATCCAGTCCACGCCCAGCAAGGCGCGCCGGAAAAACACCGCGCCGACCACGAGCACGATCAACGCGGCCTGCCAGGCGAAACCCCATTGCAGCGCAGTGACCATGCCGGCCAGAAGCAAGGTTGCAGCGATCGCCAGTGGTGCGTTCAGGGGCGGCGGTTGCACCGCATGGTGGTCGAGCTGCAAAGGCGTCCGCGGAAACGCGAGCACGCACAGCACCAGCAGCATTGCCAGCAAGATGGCCCCGGCCGGCGCCAGCGCCGCGACGTAGCCGGGAAACGACAGTCCCGAGTGCTGCCATAGCAGCAGGTTCTGCGGATTGCCGATCGGGCTGAAGGTCGAACCTGCGTTCACCGCCAGCGCCTCGAAGATCACCAGCCGCTGGCGCGGGATCTTCGCGATGCCGTCCACCGCCAAGGTCAGCGGCACGACCAGGAACAGCGCGACGTCGTTGGTCAGCATCGAGGCGAGCACCGCCGCGAGCAGCACCAGCACGATCGAGAGCGTGCGTACGCTGTGCAGGCGCGCGACCAGGTGCAGTGCCCAGCGCTGGATGGCGCCGCTTGCGCGCACGCCCTGGGTGAGGACCAGCAGGCCGGTGAGGCCGGCCAGCGTCGGCACGTCCAGCCAGTGCAGGTACGCGCGCGCCGGGCGCGGGTCGTGGATCGCCAACGCAAACGTCAGCAGCAGCAAGGCCTGCAGCAGGTGATCGTGCTTCAGTCGTTGCAGCGCCGTGGCGAACAAGGGAGGTCCTCGCGAGGTGCGCCATGCTGCCTGAACGCCCGGTTCAGCGTAAAGAGCAACTCGCATTCCCGCACGCCCTGCGTTCACGGCCGCCCGTGCATGATCGGCGCCGATGGGCAACGGGATGAAATGGACGATCCGCGCGGTGCTGGTGCTGGTGGTGGTCGGCGCGGTGATCGCTTTCTTCCTGTCCGGCGTGCAGCATCAGTTCACGCTGGCGAATTTCCACCGCTATCGCGCCGCGCTGGATGCCTTGCAGGTCGCGCACCCGTGGGAGCTCGGGTTGAGCTATTTCGCCGCGTTCGTGGTGGTGGTCGCGTTGTCGCTGCCGGCCATGACGCTGATGACGCTCGCCGCCGGCGCGATCTTCGGCGTGGTCGAGGGCAGCGTTATCGTGTCGTTCGGCTCGGCGATCGGCGCGACCCTGGCGATGCTGGCCGCGCGCTTCGTGTTCAAGGACGCGGTGCGCAAGCGCTTCGCGCATCGCCTGCAGCGCGTGGACGCGGGCATCGAGCGCGAGGGCGCGTTCTACCTGTTGAGCATGCGGCTGGTGCCGGTGTTCCCGTTCTTCATGATCAACATCCTGATGGGGCTGACCCATATCCGCGTGTTCACCTTTTACTGGGTGTCGCAGCTCGGGATGCTGGCGGGCACCGTGGTGTACGTGAATGCCGGCACGCGCATCGCGAGCGCAAAAACACTGCAGGGTCTGATTTCGGTGCCGTTGATCGTGTCGCTGGCATTGCTTGCACTGCTGCCGTGGGCGTCGCGCTGGATGATCAAGCGTCTCCTGCGGATGCGCCACGAGTGGATATGGCATCACCGGCTGTTCAAGGAGGGCAGCCCGCTGCGCTTCATCTTCCCCGGTACCGCCGCCGAGGTGGATCGCGTGCGTGCGAAGCGCACCGAAGACGCGCGGGACGGCGATGGGCCTCCACCTGCATGACGCCCGGCACATTCACGAGACATCCGTCTGCGTAATGCTTGGCCGTCCATCGCCGCGGCTATGATGCGGCGCTCGCAGCCCGGCCCGGGGAATGCCATGAACCTGCCTCGTCTCGTTGGTCCCGCCCTCTTGTCTTTCGCGGTCGGCGTGCTCGCCGCTTCCGCGGCGCTGCCGCAAACCGCACACGCCGCGAGGCAAGTGAGCGCGCGTCCAGCGCCATCGCCGTTCGGCGACCTGCACTGGCGCGTGATCGGGCCGTTCCGCGGCGGGCGCGTGCTGGCGGTGACCGGCGTTCCGGGCGAACCCCGGCATTTCTATTTCGGATCGGTGAATGGCGGCGTGTGGGAAACGCACGACGCCGGGCGTACCTGGAACCCGATCTTCGATTCGCAGGACGTCGGTTCGATCGGCGCGATCGCAGTGGCGCCGTCCGACCCGAAGGTGATCTACGTCGGCAGCGGCGAATCCGACATGCGCTCGGACATCGCGCAGGGCGACGGCATTTACAAGTCCACCGATGGCGGCAGGACCTGGTCGCACATCGGACTCGCCGATTCGCAGCAGATCGCGATGATCCGCGTGAATCCGCATGATCCGGACACCGTGTTCGTCGCCGCGCTCGGTCATCCATATGGACCGAACGCGCAGCGCGGCGTGTTCAAGTCCACCGACGGCGGCAAGACCTGGAACAAGGTGCTCGGCCCCAATGACGACACCGGCGCGGTGGACATCATTTTCGATCCACGCGACGCGAACACGATCTACGCCGCGCTGTGGCAGGTGCGGCGTCCGCCGTGGAGCGTGTACCCGCCGGCCAGCGGCCCGGGGTCGGGCCTGTACAAGTCCACCGACGGCGGCGCGCACTGGACGCAACTCACGAACGGCTTCGCGGAGAAGCACGTCGGCCGCATCGGCATCGCCATTTCGAATGCGGCGCCCGAGCGGATTTACGCGATCGTGGATGCCGATGACGGCGGCCTGTATCGCTCGGACGATGGCGGCGCGCACTGGAGCAGGGAGAGCAGCGACCCGCGCATCTGGCAGCGCGGCTGGTATTTCGGCCAGATCACCGCCGATCCGAAGAACCCGGATCGCGTCTATGCGATGAACACCATCATGCTGCGCAGCGACGACGGCGGCAAAACCTTCCTGCCGATGAAGGGCGACCCGACCGGCGACGATTACCACGAGCTGTGGATCGACCCGAGCAATCCCGATAGCCAGATCCTCGGCGTCGACCAGGGCGCGGTGATCACGGTCAATGGGGGCAAGACCTGGTCTTCCTGGTTCAACCAGCCGACCGCGCAGCTCTATCACGTCTCGACCGACAACAGCTTCCCGTACAAGGTGTACGGGGCGCAGCAGGATTCCGGCGCGGTCGGCCTGCCGTCGCGCGCGCCGTTCCACGATCGCATCAGCATGGAACAGTTCCGCGAGATCACCGCCGGTGGCGAGAGCGGCATGATCGCGCCGGACCCGAAGGATCCGGACATTGTCTACGGCGGCACGGTCGAGAAGCTGGACCTGAAGACGCAGCAGACGCGCGACGTGGATCCCACGCTCGCCGATCCCGACGTCTATCGCCGTACATGGACGCTGCCGCTGGCCTTCAATGCGCAGGACCATCGCGTGCTGTATTTCGGCAACCAGAAGCTCTGGCGCACCAATGACGGCGGCGAACATTGGAGCGCGATCAGCCCCGATCTTTCGCGGCCCGACCCGGGCGTGCCTTCCAATTTGAATGCAGTCACCGCGGCCGACAATCTCGGCGAAGGACCGCGCCGCGGCGTGGTGTATGCGATCGGCTCATCGAGCCTGGATGCGAAGCTGCTGTGGGCCGGCACCGACGACGGCCTGATCTGGCGTACGACCGACGAGGGCGCGCATTGGGACAACGTGACGCCGCCGCAACTCACGCCCTGGTCCAAGGTCGGCATCATCGAGCCCTCGCATTTCGACGCGAACACGGCCTACGCCGCGGTGGATCGGCATCGCCTGGACGATCGCAAGCCGTACATCTATCGAACGCGCGACGGCGGCAAGACGTGGCAGTTGATCGTCAACGGCATCCGCGATGGCGATTTCGTCAACGTGGTGCGCGAGGATCCGACGCGCAAGGGCCTGCTGTACGCCGGCACGGAACTGGGCATGTACGTGTCGTTCGACGACGGCGACCACTGGCAGTCGTTGCAGCAGAACCTGCCGCGCACCTCGGTGCGCGACATCGACGGCAAGAACGATGATCTTGTGATCGCCACGCACGGCCGCGGCTTCTGGATCATGGATGACGTCAGCGCGTTGCGACAGATGGACGGCACGACCACGGCCACGCGCCTGTTCAAGCCGGCCGTTGCGTACCGCGTGCGCACGCCGGGCTTCACCGGCACGCCGATGCCGCGCGATGAACCCACAGCCGAGAATCCGCCGTGGGGCGCGTACATTGATTACGAGCTGGCGGCCAAGCCGCGCAAGCCGGTCGAGCTTTCGATCCATGACGCGAGCGGCAGGCTGGTGCGGCATTACTCCAGTGCGGACGTTCCGAAGGCGCCGGATCTTTCGAAGATCAACATGACGGCCGACTGGATGCGGGAGCCGAGCGTGTTGCAGGCGACGCCGGGACTGCACCGCTTCGTGTGGCCGTTGCGCTACGCCCCTCCCGCCGTGCTGGCGGATGGCAATCCGTATGCGAACGGCGCGTGGGCACCGCCGGGTTCGTACACCGTGGAACTGAAGGTGGACGGCCGCACGTTCAAGCAGCCGCTCACCGTGGTCGCCGATCCACGCGTGCACCTGCCGCAGTCGGCATTCGATCAGCAGTTCGCGCTGGCGCAGCAGGTGGAAGGTCTGATGGCGAAGCTCGCGGCTGCGCAGGCGCAAGCCGGCAAGCTCCACAAGCAACTGCAGGCCGCGCACAAGCAGGCGAGCGGCGATCTCGCGAAAGTGATCGCGGCGCTGGATGAAAAGGTGGTCGCGATCGC
>DASSFA010000123.1:0-7813 GCA_035694895.1 Rhodanobacteraceae bacterium
TCCGAGCACCGCCGGCGCGCAAGATGCCGAGCGCAGCAGCTTATTCAGAGGTTTCATGGCGATTCCCCGATCAGAGCACGCCGGGATACGACAGAACGAACCGGCGCGTCAGCGGCGGAAGTCACGCCGGCTCGGGTGCCCGTACGGAAGCGGATTCGACATGACGCACCAGCAGCCGCAACGATTCCACCCCTTGCCAGTCGTCGAGCGTCAGTTCGTAGGCGATCCGTACCGAAACTCCGGCCGGCCAGTCGTCGGCGGCGTTGAACCACACGGCCGTGTGCACACGCCCGTCGCGCGGATCGCGCAGGTTGGCGCGCAGGTGCCGCTGCCCGGCGCCTATGCGCCGCGAACCCACGCACTCGAACACGTTGTCGAACAGCGGCGGCGGAAAGCCCTGGCCCCACGGCCCGGCCGCCCGCAACTGCCGCGCCAGTTCCAGGTCGAAATCGGCGCATGCCAGCTCGCCATCGCTGAAGACCTGCGCCTGCAATGATTCCGGCGCGATGCGCTCGCGCGCGATCGCGTCGAAGCATTCGGCGAAACGGGTGAAATCGCTCGCGCACAGACTCAACCCTGCCGCCATCGCGTGTCCGCCGAAGCGCTGGATCAGCCCCGGCTCGCGCGCATCCAGCTCGGCAAGTGCATCACGGATGTGGAAGCCGGGAATCGAGCGCGCCGAACCACGCAGCACTGAATGGCGCGGCGATGATTCACCGCCTTGTTGCGCGCAGGTGCGCAAAGGCCCTGATGCGTCGTCCTCGCCGGCCGGCGCGAAGGCGATCACCGGCCGATGCAGGCGCTCTTTCATCTTCGAGGCGACCAGGCCGACCACTCCGGCGTGCCAGTCCGGATTGAACAACACAACGCCGATCGCGCCATCGTCATCAAGACCAGCCAGCATCGCCTCGGCATCGGCGGTCATCATGTCCTGCAGGCCACGGCGCTCGCCGTTGATGCCGTGGAGGATCGCTGCGAGTTCGCGCGCACGCGAGGCATCGTCACTCAGAAGGCATTCGATGCCGAGCGTCATGTCCTCCAGCCGGCCTGCCGCATTGATGCGCGGCGCCAGCGAAAAACCGAGATCGCTCGCGGTCAGCCGCGCCATGTCGCAACCGGCGACCTCGATGAGTGCTTCGATCCCCGCGCAAGCTCGGCCACCGCGCATCCGGCGAAGACCCGCCTCGACCAGCACGCGGTTGTTGCGGTCCAGCGGCACCAGGTCGGCCACGGTGGCGAGCGCGACGAGATCGAGCAGGACGGACAAATCCGGCTCATCGCGATCCGTGAATGCTCCGCGATCACGCAGAAGCGCACGCAACGAAAGCAGCAGGTAGAACATCACGCCAGCGCCGCAAAGGTTCTTGCTGGCGAAGCCGTCGCCCGGAACATTCGGATCCACGATCGCATCCGCGCCCGGCAACGTCGTACCGGGCAGGTGGTGGTCGGTGATGATCACCGTGCATCCGCGCGCCTTCGCCATCGCCACGCCGGCATGGCTGGCGATGCCATTGTCCACGGTGACGATCAGGTCGGGCGCGGGTTGCAGCTCGTCCACCAGCGCAGGTGTGAGGCCGTAGCCATGCCGCATGCGGTGCGGCACCACGTAGCCGACTTGCTGTGCGCCGAGCGCGCGCAAGCCGCGCACGGCGATGGCCGCGCCGCAGGCGCCGTCGCAATCGAAATCCGCAGCGACGACGATGCTCCGCTGCCTGGCAATGGCGTCGGCCAGCAGTTCCGTCGCGCGCGCAATGCCGGCAAGTCCTTGCGGGGGCAGCAGCCCAGCGAGCCGATGCTCGGCGTCGCTCGCGCACAGCACGCCGCGCGCGGCGTAAACGCGCTGCAGCACCGGGTGCACGCGTTCGGGCCAGTCGCCGGGCGCACCGGCGGGTTGGCGGCGGGTGATGATCGGAACGTTCACACCTTCCGCCAGACGCGCCAGCGATGCCGGCGCTTGATGCGGAAGCGCTCGCCGCTGGCGAAGGCGAGATGGGCAACGGCGAAACGCTTCAGGATGCGCTCGAACAGTCCATCTTCAATCCGATCACTGTCGAGCAATGCATCGGTTCCGCTTTCGATCGAATCCAGGATGTCCGGTGCCGGAGCCGCGGAAGACACGCCCGCGCGACTTGCCAACGCCTGCACGAGCGGATCGCCGCTGATCACCAGCTTCAGGGGTGATTTCACCCACATTGGCGATGCGCCCGCACCCCAGAACCACAGCGCATTCACCGGCATAAGTCCCCGCTCACGGCGCGCGGCATTGACCGGATGCGAATGCAGGAGGATTTGCGCCTCGTTGAACAGCGCACGCCAGCGTCGCCCGCCATTGCCCTGCGGCAGATGCTCCAGCAAGTGGGTACCCAGCGCTTGGTGGGGCGGCACGAATACGGGGAGCTGCGCGCCGGGCGGCAAACGCAAGGCCCAATTCACCGGCGAGGTGATCTCCAGCGGCGCACCGGCATCGCCGAAAAGCGGCCGCAACGGTCGCGCGAGGCTCTCCGCTTCTTCGCCTGTCAATTGCAGTTCGCCACCACAGGCGAGCAATCGCGCGCCATTGGCTTCGACGCGCACGTATGCCGGATCGGCGCAGAGCCAGATGTTCTCGCCGGCATCATGTGCAAGGTGCTCGCGCAGCAGCGCCGCGACGGGCAGCGCCGTGCCGGGGACCTGGAACGCTTCGCGTAGTGCAGTTTCGCGTCCCCGCGGAGCGTCGGGCAGGCGATCGCCACGCGCCAGCCAGCCCTTCAGCCGCGGCGCGTCGTCGAAACGCGCCAGCGATGGGAGCAACAAGTACAGGGAAGACATGCGGCGAGGATGGATGAGCGGATGCATGGCCGCAAGCGGCACGCTGCGCGACAGAATGTCAGGATGGGCTCACACCGGATCAGGGATCAGGGATGAGTAGTGAGGGCGCAAAAATCGGGGCCTTTCAGGCTGCCGTGAGTCAAAAGCAGAGCGCCCTCGCCACTCGCCCCTCACCCTTCGTATCTCACGCTCACGATGTCGTAACTGCGCGTGCCGCTCGGCGCCTGGAACTCGAACGAATCGCCCTCGTTCTTGCCGATCAGCGCGCGCGCGATCGGCGAGGACACCGCGATGCGTCCTTGCTTGATGTCGGCCTCGAGGTCACCGACGATCTGGTAGACGATCGCGTCGCCACCGTTCTCGTCTTCCAGCTCCACGGTGGCGCCGAACACCACGCGTGAGCCGGGATTCAGGCGCGACACGTCGATGATTTCCGCCGTCGAGAGACCCGCTTCCAGTTCCTTGATGCGGCCCTCGATGAAGCCCTGCTGCTCGCGCGCGGCGTGATACTCGGCGTTCTCCTTGAGATCGCCGTGCGCGCGCGCCTCGGCGATGGCGGCGATCACCTTGGGCCGCTCCTCCGATTTCAGGCGTTCCAGTTCGGCGCGCAGACGATCGGCACCAGCCTTGGTCATGGGGGCTCGCTTCATCTCGCCTGACTCCCTCGCTTCTCGTTCAACAACAAAATTCCGCGTTCGTGGCCGGCACCACGAACTTCATTACCCATGCGATCATGCCGAAAGTCGTTGCGGCACCAGCTCGTGCAGCTCCTGCAGGCTCAGCACCTCGCCGCCGCTGCGGAAATCCAGCGAATGCAGCAACGCACGCGCACCCGCGACCGTGGTCGAATAGGTGACGTGCTGCTGCAGCGCCTCGCGGCGGATCGAGAACGAGTCGGCGATCGCACGGCGGCCTTCGGTGGTGTTGACGATATAAGAGATCTCGCCGTTCTTGATCGCGTCCACGATGTGCGGGCGGCCTTCCAGCACCTTGTTGATGCGCTCGCATTCCACGCCGTGCTCGCGCAGGAATGCCGCCGTGCCGCCCGTGGCGATCAGCGAGAAGCCACGCCGCAACAGTTCGCGCGCGACCGGCAGCAGCCTCTGCTTGTCGGCGTCGCGCACCGACAGGAACGCCTTGCCCCGGGCGGGCGGCGCGATGTGCGCGGCCTCGTGGCCGCGCGCGAAGGCTTCACCGAAGCTGCGGCCCACGCCCATCACTTCGCCGGTCGAGCGCATCTCGGGGCCGAGGATCGGATCCACGTTCTGGAACTTCAGGAACGGGAAGATCGCTTCCTTCACCGAGAAGTAATCCGGAATCAGTTCCTCGGTCGCGCCCTGCTCGGCAAGCGTCTTGCCGGACATGCAACGCGCGGCGATCTTGGCCAGCGGACGGCCGATCGCCTTGGACACGAACGGCACCGTGCGCGAGGCGCGCGGGTTCACTTCGAGGATGAACACCTCGTCGTTGCCGACATCGTCGCTCTGGATCGCGAACTGCGTGTTCATCAGCCCGATGACGCGCAGCTCGCGCGCGAGGAGCGTGACCTGCCTGCGCAATTCGTCCTGGGTTTCCTTCGACAACGAATAGGGCGGCAGCGAGCACGAGGAATCCCCCGAATGCACGCCGGCCTCCTCGATGTGTTCCATGATGCCGCCGATCAGCACCTCGCCGCGCGCGTCGGCGATGATGTCCACGTCCACTTCCACCGCATGGTCGAGGAAGCGGTCCAGCAGCACCGGCGAGGATTCCGATACGCGCACCGCGTCGCGGATGTAACGCGACAGGTCCGCATCGGCATGCACCACTTCCATCGCGCGGCCGCCCAGCACGTAGCTCGGACGCACCACCAGCGGATAGCCGATCTGGCGCGCCAGCGCCAGCGCCTCGTCCGGATTGCGCGCGATGCGGTTGGGCGGCTGCTTCAGCTGCAGGCGCTCGATCAGTTGCTGGAAGCGCTCGCGGTCCTCGGCCAGGTCGATCGAATCCGGCGAGGTTCCGATGATCGGCACCCCCGCCGCTTCCAGCGCGCGCGCCAGCTTCAGCGGCGTCTGCCCGCCGTATTGCACGATCACGCCTTTCGGCTTTTCCAGCTCCACGATCTCGAGCACGTCTTCCAGCGTCAGCGGCTCGAAGTACAGGCGATCCGACGTGTCGTAATCGGTGGACACGGTTTCCGGATTGCAGTTGATCATGATGGTTTCGAAACCATCCTCGCGCAGCGCCAGCGCCGCGTGAACGCAGCAGTAGTCGAACTCTATGCCCTGCCCGATGCGGTTGGGACCGCCGCCCAGCACGATGATCTTCTTGCGGTTCGACGGCGCGGCTTCGCACTCGTCCTCGTAGGTCGAGTACATGTACGCGGTGGTGGTCGCGAACTCGGCCGCACAGGAATCCACGCGCTTGTACACCGGGCGCACGCCCAGCGTATGGCGCAGATGGCGCACGGCCTTTTCGTCGGAAGACAACAACTGCGCCAGCCGCGCATCCGAAAAGCCCATGCGCTTCAGCTCGCGCATGCGCGGCGCGTCCAGCGCGGCTATGCCGGCCTCGCGCACTTCACTTTCAGTGGCGATGATGTCTTCGATCGCGGCGAGGAACCACGGATCGATCTTCGTCAGGGCGTAGATGTCTTCCAGCGACAGGCCGGCGCGAAACGCGTCGCCGACATGGAACAACCGGTCCGGCCCCGGCTGGCGCAGCTCGCGCTTCAGCGCCTCCATGCCCTCGTCATTGGAATGATCAATGCCGCCCGGATTGAAGCCGGTCTTGCCGGTCTCCAGGCCACGCAGCGCTTTTTGCAGCGATTCGTGGAAAGTGCGGCCGATCGCCATCACCTCGCCCACCGATTTCATCTGCGTGGTCAGGCGCGGATCGGCCGCCGGGAATTTCTCGAAGGCGAAGCGCGGGATCTTGGTGACGATGTAGTCGATGCTGGGTTCGAACGAAGCCGGCGTCTTGCCGCCGGTGATTTCGTTTTTCAGCTCGTCCAGGGTGTAGCCGACGGCGAGCTTGGCCGCGACCTTGGCGATCGGGAACCCCGTCGCCTTGGAAGCGAGCGCGGACGAGCGCGACACACGCGGGTTCATCTCGATCACCACCACGCGACCGTCGTCCGGATTGACCCCGAACTGCACGTTCGAACCACCGGTATCCACGCCGATCTTGCGCAGCACCGCGATGCTGAAGTCGCGCAGCCGCTGGTATTCCTTGTCGGTGAGCGTCTGGGCCGGCGCGACGGTGATCGAGTCGCCGGTGTGCACGCCCATCGGATCGAGGTTCTCAATGGAGCAGACGATGATGCAGTTGTCCGCCTTGTCGCGGACCACTTCCATCTCGAATTCCTTCCAGCCCAGCACCGATTCCTCGATCAGCACTTCGTGCACGGGCGAAAGCTCCAGCCCGCGCGCGACGATCTCCTCGAATTCCTCGATGTTGTAGGCGATGCCGCCGCCACTGCCGCCCAGCGTGAAACTCGGGCGGATGATGGTGGGGAAGCCTACCTTCGCCTGCGCCGCGCGCGCCTGCTCCAGAGAGCGCGCGACTTCCGACTTGGGCGATGCCAGTCCGATCTCATCCATCGCGTCGCGAAACAACTGACGATCTTCCGCCATGCGGATCGCGTCGCGCGAGGCGCCGATCAGCTGGACCCCGTATTTCTCCAGCACGCCGTTGTCGGCGAGATCCAGCGCGCAATTCAGCGCGGTCTGCCCGCCCATCGTCGGCAGCAGCGCATCGGGCCGTTCCTTCGCGATGATCTTCTCGAGCGTGCGCCAGTTGATCGGCTCGATGTAGACGCGATCCGCCATTTCCGGATCGGTCATGATCGTGGCCGGGTTCGAATTCACCAGCACCACGCGATAGCCTTCCTCGCGCAATGCCTTGCACGCCTGCGCGCCGGAATAGTCGAACTCGCAGGCCTGGCCGATCACGATCGGCCCCGCACCGATGATCAGGATGGTTTTGATATCCGAACGGCGCGGCATCAGCGGGCCTCCATCAATTTTGCGAAGCGCTCGAACAGGTAACCCACGTCATGCGGCCCCGGACTCGCCTCGGGGTGGCCCTGGAAACAGAACGCCGGGCGATCGGTGAGCGCGAAACCCTGCAGCGAGCCGTCGAACAGCGACGTATGCGTGACGCGCGTGTTCGCCGGCAGCGTGGCGGGATCCACCGCGAAACCGTGGTTCTGCGAGGTGATCAGCACGCGGCCGGTGTCCAGGTCCATCACCGGATGGTTGGCACCATGGTGGCCGAACTTCATCTTGACGGTCCTGGCGCCGAGCGCGAGGCCCATCAACTGATGGCCGAGGCAGATGCCGAACAGAGGAATGCGCGCATCGAGGAATTCGCGCGTTGCCGCGATCGCATAATCGCAGGCTGCGGGATCGCCGGGGCCGTTCGCGAGGAACACGCCATCGGGTTTCAGCGCCAGCACCTCGCGCGCAGGCGTGCGCGCGGGCACCACGGTGAGATCGCAGCCGCTCTCCACCAGCAGGCGCAGGATGTTGAGCTTCACGCCGTAGTCGTAGGCGATGACCTTGAAGCGCGTCGCCGGCTTGCGGAATGCGGGCGCGTCGAGATCGTAAATTCCGTTCTGCCACGGATACGGCGCGCGCACCGACACTTCCCTGGCCAGGTCCATTCCGTTCAGGCCGGGGAAAGCGCGCGCCTGCGCCAAGGCATCGTCTGCGGAAATATTCTCGCCTGCGAGCAGGCAACCGTTCTGCGCGCCGGTGCTGCGCAGGATGCGCGTCAGCTTGCGCGTATCGATGCCGGCGATCGCGACAATGTTCTGTCGCCGAAGGTAATCGGGCAACGATTCCGCACTGCGCCAGTTCGATGCGCGCCGCGGCACGTCGCGCACGACCAGCCCCGCCGGCTGCACGCGCACCGATTCATCGTCGGCGGCATTGCAGCCGGTGTTGCCGATGTGCGGATGGGTAAGCGTGACGATCTGACGCGCGTAGGACGGGTCGGTCAGGATCTCCTGGTAACCGGTCAT
>DASSFA010000124.1:0-3851 GCA_035694895.1 Rhodanobacteraceae bacterium
TCCAGTCCACCCATGATCAGGAAGATGAAGGCAGTCGTCAGATAGCGATGGCCGATCTTCTTGTGGTCCACCGTGGACAGCCAGCCGAGCAGGCTCGGCTTGTCTTTCCACATTTCCTCCAGTTTCTGTTCCAGCTCAGGCGTGGGCCGGGCGATCACCGGGGTGCGGAAGGTGGGGTTTACGGCCATGGGTGGCGTCCTTGCCAGATTTTCCGTTCTTCCGACGAAAGCCGGACATGATTTCCCCTCTCCCGCTCGCGGGAGAGGGAAGCCAAGTGCGTCAGCACTTGGCGGGTGAGGGGAATACTTGCCTCAAGGCGAGTCGAAGCACGACATCCATGTCTTTTTCCGCGCCGTCCAACGGCGCGGGTTACTTTCCTTTCGGGGAAAGTAACCAAAGCCATTCGCGCTGGACGCGATGGTCTCGCCGACGTCGTGTCGGCTCGACTGCCCTTGCTCCTTGCCTCGCGCGCGCCGGCGCGAACTCGTGCATCCATGCACTCAAACAGTCGCGCCTTTCCCGCGCGCTCGGCCATGTCGCTTCGGCATCGCGACAGCGCGGGAAGCTCACTTCGTTGACGGCCATCCATGGCCTGCGCTTCGCACACGAGCCGGCGTTGAGCCTCGGCGAGGGAGCGGCGGCGTGACCGCACTCCCGCCTCCATCCAAGAAGAAGCTCGGCCTGGTGATCGACCTCGATACCTGCGTGGGCTGCCATGCCTGCGCGGTGGCGTGCAAGGAATGGAACGACGGCGGCCAGTTCGGGCCGCTGCCGGACTCCGATCCGTACGGCGCGGATCCGATCGGCGTGTGGGTGAATCGGGTTCATACCTATGAAGTGGCGGGAGACGGGAGAAGGGAGGCGGCAGACGCAAGCATGACCAGCCCGGAGGCTTCTCCGTCTCCCACTTCCCGTCTCTCGTCTCCCACGCAGATGGTCCACTTCCCCCGCTCGTGCCTGCACTGCGAAACACCGGATTGCGTGACGGTGTGTCCGACCGGCGCCAGCTACAAGCGAGCCGAAGACGGCATCGTGCTGGTGGATGAGGACAAGTGCATCGGCTGCCACCTGTGCGCCTGGGCATGCCCTTACGGTGCACGCGAAATCGGCGAGCAGAAAGGCACGATGCAGAAGTGCACGCTGTGCGTGGATCGCATCTACAACGAAACGCTGGACGAGGAAGATCGCCAGCCCGCCTGCGTGAAAGCCTGCCCCACCCGCGCGCGCCACTTCGGCGACATCGGTGATCCCGATTCGGCGATCTCGAAGCTTGTTGCGGAGCGCGGCGGCTACGACCTGATGCCGGAATTCGGCTACAAGCCGGTCAACAAATATCTGCCGCCGCGGCCGCGGCGTGACGGATCGGAGATGTCGCCGGCCGCTTCCGCGGAGGAGACTCTGGATCCCGCGCAATTGCCGCCTTTGCTCAGGTGGCTGGACAAGGCGTTGTCCCGATGAACCCGCCACGGGAGAAGCGCGGATGAAACCTGCACTCTCGGTGATCTTTTTCACGGTGCTCGCCGGCGCCGGCTACGGGCTGTGGTGCCTGCTCGGCGCCGCGCTGGCGATCGGCATCTACCCGCACGGACGCGGCACGGTGCTGGCGCCGCTCGCGATCGGCTTCGTGTTCGCGAGCGTCGGCCTGCTCGCGTCCACGCTGCACCTGGGTCGACCGTCGCGCGCGTGGCGCGCATTCTCGCAATGGGATTCCTCGTGGCTGTCGCGCGAAGGCCTGGCGTCGGTGGCGACTTACCTGCCGATGTTCGCGGTGGCGGGCCTGGCGCGTGGCACTCATCAGTTCATTCCCACCCGCATCGCCGGCGGGGTGCTGTGCGTGTGCGCGCTGGTGACGCTGTGGTGCACCGCGCGGATCTATACCTCATTGAAGCCGGTCGCCGCCTGGCGTGATCCGCGCGTCCTGCCGCTCTACCTGCTGTTCGGGCTGCTTTCGGGCGGCCTGTGGCTGTGGGCGTATCTCGCCTTCAATCCGGGAACGCTTGCCTGGCCGTTCGCGCTGACATTGCTCGCACTGGCCGTGATCGCGGCGGGCGTGAAGCTGGCCTACTGGAAGGCCGTCGATGCCATGCACGCCAACACGGCCGGCCACGCCACCGGGCTGGAGCGCTTCGGCACGGTGCGCGCGTTCGAAGGCCCGACCACCGAAGGCAATTACCTGACGCGCGAAATGGCTTTCGTGTTGGCGCGCAAGCATGCACGTGCGTTGCGCCGCCACGCGATGATCCTGCTTGCACTTGTTCCGGCCGTCGCGATCGTGCTGATCCTGGTCTGGCCTTCCGCGCAGCCGTGGCTGGCGCCGCTGGCCGCGGTGTCATGCGTACTCGGGTTGTTCGTGGAACGCTGGCTGTTCTTCGCGCAGGCGCGGCACGCGGTAGCCGCTTATTTCCCCGCGCAACAGCACTGAGATGATCCGCCCGCGTTTTTCCGATCTGCATCGGGTTCGCCGGCACTGATCAAAGTACATTCATCTTTGCGCGGCAAATAACGTGAAGCGGCTAGCGCTTCCGGCTTGTCGCTGCGGAATCGCGCGCGAACTTTTGCGACCATTCAGGGTCGGACCAGTTCCGACGTGAAACATTCCTGCTTCGAGGAGAAATGATGTCCCGCCTGCTGTCTTCGCTAGCCGTCGCGATCGTCGCCGCGCTTTCCCTTCCCTTGGCTGCGCATGCCGCGGATGCCACCGTGGGCAGATGGAGCGGCAGCGGCGAATTCGGTTTCGCTTCCTCGCGCGGCAACACGCACTCGGAAAACCTCAACGCCAAGCTCACGCTCAACTACCAGGACGACACCTGGAAGGACGATTTCTTCCTGAACATGCTGCGCGCCAAGGGCGAGGTGAAGACACCGGTAGTGGTGGACGGCGTCACGACCGGTTACGCCAGCAGCTTCGATACCACCGCCAACCGCTTCGAGGCCGGCGCTTCCAGCGGCTACAAGTTCAATCCGCGCAGCTATCTGGTCGGCGCGCTGCGTTACGACCACGATGATTTCGCGGCCAACCGCTGGGAGCAGGTGGCGTCGCTCGGTTTCGGCTACATCGCGCTGAAGGATGCGCGCAGCGAGCTGTCGTTCGAGATCGGCCCCGGTTACAAGCGGTCACAGCCGCAATACCTGACCCAGGTCAACACCGCCACCACGCCGCCGACGGTGACGCAGGTGCATCCGGCCGTGGAAACCCAGGCGATCGGCCGCGGCCTGGTGAACTTCAAGCATCGCATCACCGACAACACCAGCTTCGAGGATACCTTGCTGGCCGAATCCGGCACGCAGAACACGTTCTACCAGAATGACGCGGGGCTGGCGGTCAGCATGACCAGGGCGCTGGCGCTGAAGCTTGGCTACGAAACCCGCTACAGCAGCCAGATCGCTCCGGGCGCGGAGCACTCGGACCAGTTGTTCACCACGAACCTGGTGTACAGCTTCAGCGGGTCGAAGTAAGGGAAACGGGAAGAGGGAGACGGGAGCGGCACGCTTTACTTCTCCCGTCTCCCGTCTCCCGGCTCCCGCAGTAATTGATCGCCGCCCTGCTCTCGCAGCAGCCGTGCGACTTCGTTGCCGAGTGACGGCGGGTCGTCGCCGCGCGCCTGCGCGCGCAGCACGCGCCCGGTGCGGGCATTGCCCAGCATGCCGTGCAAACGAAGCGTATTGTTTTCGAGCGTGCACCATGCTCCCAGCGGCAAGGTGCAATCGCCACCCAGCGCCGCGTTGAGCGCACGCTCGGCCGCGGTGGTGCGGCGCGTGACGGCATCGTCCAATGGCGCGAGCAGGGCGGCAATGCGCGCGTCGTCCGTGCGCATCTCCACCGCGATCGCGCCCTGCCCCGGTGCCGGCAG
>DASSFA010000125.1:0-4503 GCA_035694895.1 Rhodanobacteraceae bacterium
GCGGTCTTGACGATGCCGCGACCGGAACATACGGGGCACGGTTCGCACAACTGTCGCGCCAGGCTTTCGGTGGTGCGCTTGCGGGTCATCTCGACCAGCCCCAACGGACTCATTTCGTACACGGTGGTCTTGGCGTGATCGCGGGCCAGCGCCTTTTCGAGCATGCGCAGCACCTGCCGCTTGTGCTCGTCAGCGTGCATGTCGATGAAGTCGATGATGATGATGCCGCCGAGGTTGCGCAGCCGCAGTTGCCGCGCGGCCGCCTGCGCGGCCTCCAGGTTGGTGCGGAACACCGTCTCCTCGAGATTGCGCGCGCCAAGGTATGCGCCGGTGTTGACGTCGATCGTCGTCATCGCCTCGGTCTGGTCGATCACCAGATGGCCGCCGGATTTCAGCGGCACTTCCTTGCGCAGGGCTTTCTGGATTTCGTCCTCGACACCGTACAGGTCGAAGATCGGCCGTTCGCCGGAATAATGTTCGATCCGCTCCGCAAGGTGCGGCATGAAGCGGTGCGCGAAGTCCAGCGTGCGCTGGTAGGTTTCGCGCGAGTCCACGCGCACCTTCTCGATCTCGTCGTGCATCAGGTCGCGCAGCACGCGCAGCGGCAGCGGCGGCTCTTCGTACACCCGCGTGCCGGGCTCGGCGCGCGCGATGTTCTCCTGCACGACCTGCCAGACCTTGCCGACGTAGGCGATGTCCTCGGCCAGCGCGGCCTCGTCCTCGCCTTCGGCATTGGTGCGCGCGATATAGCCGCGCTCGCCCTCGCCGGAAAGTCGGGTGAGGATCTCCTTCAGTCGCGCACGCTCGGCCTCGTCCTCGATGCGCACCGACACACCGTGCAGGCGCGTGTGCGGCAGCAGCACCAGATAGCGCGACGGGATGGAAAGATGCGCGGACAACCGCGCCCCCTTGCCGCCGATCGGATCCTTGATCACCTGCACGATCACGCGCTGGCCTTCATGCACCAGCTCGTTGATCGGCGGCGTCGGCAGCGGGCCGGCGGCGTGGCCGTTGCCTTCGGCTTCCTCCGCGGTCAGCGCCGGCGGTGCGCGCACGATATCCGAGGCATGCAGGAAAGCCGCACGGCCGAGCCCGATCTCGACGAAGGCCGCCTGCATGCCGGGCATGACCCGCTGCACGCGTCCGCAATAGATGTTGCCGACGTAGCCGCGCTTGCCGGTGCGCTCGACATGCACCTCCTGCAGCATGCCGTTCTCGACCACGCCCACGCGGGTTTCGCGCGGGGTGACGTTGATCAGGATTTCCTCGCTCATCCTTGCTCCGCAGGAAACGTTCAGCAAGCCATCTTCCTTGAAGCGCTTGCCCGCCCGCACCTCCCTGTGCGTGCGTCCGCCGGCGTGAGATGCCATTCAAGGCATCTCGCGAAAGCCCCGGCCCACCCTTATAGCCCGCCGGCCCTGAACCTGTCGATTCGGTTTCCCCGCCTTCGGCTCAGATGGCCACGCCGAAATCCCGCAACAGCCGCGCGGTTTCGTGCAACGGCAGGCCCATGACTCCGGAATAGCTGCCGGACAGGTGCGCGATGAAGGCCGCGGCCCGGCCCTGGATCGCATAAGCACCGGCCTTGCCGAACGGCTCGCCGGTGGCGGCATAGGCCGCGATTGCTGCCGCGTCCAGTTCCGCGAAGCCGACCTCCGAGACGCTCGTCGCGGCCCTCTGCCGCGCCTTGTCCACGCCCCAGACCGTCGAGATCACCCGGTGCGTCCGGCCGGACAAGGCGCGCAACATGGCGGCCGCGTCTTCCGCGTCGCGCGGTTTGCCGAACACGCGCTCATCCAATACGACTTCCGTATCCGCGCCCAGCACGATGGCTTCGTAATCGCGACCGCGCACCATCTCCAGCCCGGCCGACGCCTTCTCGCGCGCGACGCGGCTGACATAGTCCTCGGCGGATTCGCCGGGGCGGCGGACTTCGGGCACGTCCACGTGCAGCAGCTCGAACCCGACGCCGAGTTGTTCGAGCAATTGTTTGCGGCGCGGGGACTGGGAGGCGAGATAGAGCATCACGCGCGATGATACGGGTGGCCGGCTACTATCATCGCCGCGCGATACAACTGCTCGGCCACGACCAGGCGCACCAGCATGTGCGGCAGGGTCAAGGGGCCAAGCGACCAGCGCTGGTTCGCGCGTTGCAACACCGCGTCCGCGTGGCCGTCGGCACCGCCGATCAGGAAAGCGAGGTCACGTCCGTCCATCCGCCAGCGTTTCAACTGTTCCGCGAGCTGTTCGCTGCTCCACGCGCTACCGCGACCATCCAGCACTATCACGTGCGCATCGCGCGGCACGGCGGCGAGCAGCGCTTCCCCTTCTTCTGCCATGGCGCGCTTGAGATCACGACCGCGCACGGGTGGCTTGATCTCGACAAGCTCCAGCGGCAGTTCGCGGCCGAGGCGCTTGCGGTACTCGCCGAAGCCTTCCGCGACCCATGCGGGCATGCGCTCGCCGATGGCGACGATGCGCGCGCGCATCAGGATTTTTTGCGATCGTCCCTGATCGCTCCTTCGAACTGCCAAGGGCAGTCGCCCAACTCCATGCCCGTGCTGTATTCAGAGCAGCCACCCCTGGCTGCACTTTTCAAAAGAGCACTCACTCGTTGGCCGCTGCAACGTCGTGATCGCCCACGGTCCAGAGGCGTTCGAGCCCGTAAAACTCGCGGATGCGCGGCAGCATCACGTGCACGATGACGTCGCCAAGGTCCACCAGCACCCATTCGGCCTCGGTTTCGCCTTCCACGCCCAGCGGCAGCATGCCGGCACGCTTGACGAACTTCACCACCTCGTCGGCGATGGACTTGACGTGTCGGGTGGAGGTTCCGGAGGCGATGATCAGCAGGTCGGCGATGGAGGTCTTGCCGCGCACGTCTATTTCGCGGACGTCGCGGGCCTTCAATTCGTCCAGCGCTTCGAGGACGCGCTGGCGCAGGACCTGTACTGAGGGAGCGGGGGAAACGGGTTCTTCGGTGGGGCGGGACAACGGCTGGTTGCTCAAGTGTGTGCGGCCTCGGCCTGGGGTTTGTTCACGCGGAGTGCGCGGCTCCAGTATGCGCGTCTCGTACACAGGTGCAAGTGCTACCGACGCTCCGGTCGAAGCAGCTGTTGGCAGGAGCGCGCCTGCGCGCGAACGATCCTGCTTCAGGCTTTCCGGTCCCTGGTCCCGGGTCCCCGCTCCCGATCGTTCCGGTACGGCTCCAGCAGCGCCGGATCGGCAAACAACGCATCCGGCAGGAGCCAGCGCGGCTCACGGCCTTCGCGCAGCAGCGCGCGGATGCGGGTGGCGGAAATTTCCAGTTGCGTGATCGCGATGCGCAGCACGCGGTCATTCGGCGTCGCGCGCAGCGCATCCGCGTTCGCCACTTCGCGCCGCGCAATTTCCGCCGCCAGTTCGGGTGGCAACGAGGGGACGTGACCCGGCCGCGTCAGCACGCCGAAATGCGCCAGGCCGAACAGCTCGCGCCAGCGATGCCAGGCAGGCAATGCGGCGAAGGCATCCGAGCCGATCAGCAGCACCAGCGGGCGCGTGCCGGCTTCCTCGCGCAATCCGGCCAGCGTGTCGAAGGTGTACGACGGCCCGTCACGATCCAGCTCCCGCGTGTCCAGGGTCAGACGATCCTGTCCGGCCAGCGCGGCACGCAGCATCGCCACGCGTTGCCGGGCACTCGCCACCGGTGCGGGCCGGTGCGGCGGCACGTGCGCGGGCATCAGGCGAACTTCCGCGTCCAGCGCCTCGGAAGCCTCCCACGCCGCGCGCAGGTGGCCAAGGTGCACCGGATCGAACGTTCCGCCAAAGATGGCGAGCGGACGCATCGCCTTCACGCCAGCACGGCAGCCGCGCGGGGTTGCGCGATTGCAACCAGCAGGCGCTCGAATTCGCGCCAGGGGTCGCCGAACTCGCGGCCCTTGGCCATGCGGTCGATGCGCGCGCACCAGGCCACGCAATGCTCCCAATGTGCAGGCCCGCGACCGGCGCGTTTCAACGCACTGGCGAACAGACGCTGACGCGCCGGCCAGAAGTTGTATTCCGCACGCGCGGCGGTGGCGAAGTCGTCCGCCGAAGCCAGCCGCAAGGCGAGTTCGAGCTGGTTCAACATCCAGCCCAGCATCGGAATCACGTCCTCGCCCTCCGCGCGCAAGCCATGGAGTATGCGCAATGCACGCGCTGCATCGCCGCCGAATGCCGCGTCGGTCAGCTTGAACACGTCGTAAAGCGCGCTGTCGGCATCCAGGGTTTCCAGTTCGCTCGCGGACACCCGGCCGCCCTCGCGCAACATCGCGAGCTTGTCGATCTCCTGCGCGATGGCCAGCAGGTTTCCTTCCGCGCGCGAGGCCAGCAGCGCCACGGCGTCCTCGTCGGGATTGAAGCCGCGCGCGTGCATGCGCGCGCGTATCCATGCAGGCAGTTCATCCACGCGCAGCGCCTTGATCGGCACGTAGACGCCGTTGCGCTCGATCTCGCGCACCCACGCGCCTTCGTTCTTCTTGCTCC
>DASSFA010000126.1:0-2152 GCA_035694895.1 Rhodanobacteraceae bacterium
CGCGCGCTGGCCGACATGGATGCCTGGGGCTACACGTTCCGGCTCGGCTCCGCCCGCAGTTGGTTCGAGCAGGACGCGGAAGACGCGCGGGCGTTCCTGACCGCGCGCGGCCTGCTGTAGGAGCGCGCTGGCAGCGACCACGAAGCTCCTTGCCGGATGGCGCTCGCCCGCGCTGGCGCTCGGAGATTCACCGCGCTCACCCGCACCAAAGTCGATACACGCGCCAGCTCAAATACCCGACCAGCACGAACGCCGCCGAGCCGATCGCCAGCATCAGCGTGCTGTCGTACAGCAGCGGCGCGATCGCACCGGCCATCACCGCGTTGAACAGCAGGCTCACGAAGCTCTGCATCGCGGAAGCCGAACCACGCTGGCCGGGAAAGCGATCCAGCAGCAACAGGGTCAAGGTCGGGAAAGCGAGCCCGACGCCCAGGCCCTGCACGAACATCGGCATCACCGTCCAGGGCACCTGCGGGTGCGCCAACAGAATCGCGAGCGCGAGATTCGCGATGGCCGCCAGCACCATCAGCGCATAGCCGATGCCCACCGTGGTCGCCGCGGACCAGCGCCCGGCCTGGCGCCCTGAAAGCCAGGAGCCCGCGGTCATGCCTCCGATGATCGGCACGAACAACCAGGGAAATCCCTGCGGCGAAAGATGCAGCAGCTCCAGCACGAACACCGGTGCGGAGACGATGTAGAGAAACAACGAGGAGAAGTTCAGCGTGCCGGAAATCGCGAGCGGCCAGAACGGCGCGTCGGCGATGATGCGGCGGTACGCATCCAGCACGTGGCGTGCGTGCAACGGCGAGCGTCGTGCGCGCGGATGCGATTCACGCATCGCCACCAGCACGACCGTCATCAGGAACGCGGCGAAGAACGCCAGCGCCCAGAAAATGCCGCGCCAGCCGTCGATGCCGAGCAGCCAGGCGCCCACGATCGGCGCCACCGCCGGCGCGATGCCGAACACCAGCATCATCGCCGACATCAACTTCTGCGCCTGCGGGCCTTCGTACACGTCGCGCACCACCGCGCGCGCCACCACGATGCCCGCCGGCGCGCTCAGGCCCTGTAACGCGCGCCACGCCAGCAGCAGCGTGAGCGAACCCGCGAGCGCCGCGCCGATCGAGGCGAGCGCATACAGCGCCAGGCCACCCACGATGACCGGCTTGCGACCGAGTGCATCCGACAACGGTCCATGCAGCAGGCCCGCGACCGCGTAGGTGAACAGATAAACGCTGACCGTCTGCTGCACCGCGTCGGCCGAGGCATGGAACGCATGTGCGATATCCGGAAATCCCGGAAAGATGGTGTCTATCGAAAACGGGCCGAGCATCGTCAGCGCGCCGAGCAGGATCGCCAGCGCGGCGTGGCCGTGCTCCCCGGATCGGGATTGGGCGCGTGGAGAGATGTCCAAGGGGAAGTTCCCGGTCCGTTCGAACAAGCGTAACGCGAAGCGGCCGACCGAAGCAGGCTTGACGCCGTCCGGTGTGGCCACGCTACCATCGCGCGGACGCAAGGGAGATGGCATGCCTCCCCGAACCGCCGAGAGGTCCTCTTGGCTGATGATGCCTACCCACACCGCGAGCCGGTGCGTGTAGGCGTCGCCGCAAGACGATCGTCCCGCGCGCATACGGTTCCGCACCCAAGGAGCAGAAGGAACCGACATGCTGTACGCCTTCCTCGCAACCGGATGCGGCGCCTTCCTCGGCGCCTGCCTGCGCTACGTGTTCGGCTTGGCGCTGAACCCGATTTTCCCGACGATCCCGCTCGGCACACTTGCCGCAAACTTGCTCGGCGGCCTGGTCATGGGCCTGACCATGGGCGCGTTCGCGCAGTTCTCCGCGCTGTCGCCGGAGCTGCGCCTGTTCATCACGACCGGTTTTCTCGGCGGCCTCACCACGTTTTCGACATTCTCCGGCGAGACCGTCACGCTGCTGCTTCGGCAGGAGTATGCGTGGGCACTGGCGATGATCGGGTTGCACCTGATCGGCTCGCTGGCGTTGACCGTGGTCGGCTTCGCCATCGCGCACGGTTTCACGAGGGGATGGACATGAGCGCACAACCCACACAGGGCGTGTACCTGCGCTTCTTCATGCACGAGGGCCGGCGCCATCACGGCGTGCTGCTTTACGACTGGCTGCTGCGCGAAGCG
>DASSFA010000127.1:0-5878 GCA_035694895.1 Rhodanobacteraceae bacterium
TGCTGACGATGGCGGAGTAGGGGCCTGCATGTAGGCGATCAGCCGCCGTGCAGGCCAGGGCTCCGCGGTCGCCGGCAAGCCGCTGCTACTTTGCAAAGTGCACTGCGGACAAGGCCCCTTTTGCACAATGCCCGAGGCGGCGCGGAGTAATTCGCGCTAACCCTTTGATTCCTTGGATGCACCCGCACTGCCAATCTTGGCATGCCGCTTGCGTACATCCCCCCGCACACGGAAGCGCCGCGCACGGGTCGTTGCGCGATGGATTCATGGACGAGATCTCCCCTCGGCGTTCGCGCCTGGCGGGAGGCGGACGTTGCGGGACGCTCCGTTCGTATTCCAAGGTGCCGGGCACGCAAGGATCCCACGGACGAATGCGGCGGCAGGGATGCCCCGGCTCCTTCTTTAAATCCCCTGAAAAGAAGAAGCCGGCCAGGATGGACGGCTTCTTTTTGCGATCATCCATGTCGCGAGATCGGAAAGCGCACATCGTCATGTGCGCCGGATTTTCGCATCCAACCTGATCGCGGTAATCAAAGCGGACATCCCTGTCCGCATTTTCCTGACGCGATCAGAAGCGGAACGTCCCCGACACGCTCAGCAGGTTGCCGCTGTTGTCGAAGCTGCCGACCAGATGATCGCCGGTGACGGACAGGTCGTTCACGTCGCCGTTGTCCACGAACAGGTGGGCATAACCGAGGTTGAACTCGACGTTCTGGCTGGGCGTGTAGCCCACGCCGACCGCTAGCCAGCGCCGTTGGCCGTCCGGAATGCGGGGCGTGCGGGTTTCATCGCGCGTGGGCGTCTGGTCGAGCGCCACGCCGCCGCGCAACGTCCACTGCTCGTTGAGCTTGTAGTCCAGGCCGAGCGATCCGAAGAAGGTGTTGCGCCAGTTCTCGGCCTCAACGGAGGGCGGCTGCGCCGGATTGGCGAAGTTTATCGCCAGCTGCTGGAACGAACTCCATTGGGTCCAGCCCAGGTTCGCGCCCCAGCTCACCGGACCATTGCCGATATGCCAGTAGCTCAACGTCGCGGACGCGGGCGTCGCAAAGTCGCCGCTCGCCGAGCTGTTGGTGAACAAGCCCGTGCCGCCAAAGATCAGCTGCGCCACCGGTGGCAACTGGAATGTCGCGTTGCCGCTGATAGTGTGGTTGATCTTGGCGTGATACGACAGGCCGATGCGATCCTGCGTGGTCGGCTTGAATTCCGCGCCCAGCGTCCAGCCCCAGCTCCAGTCGTCGCCGCGAACGCGCGCCACGCCATCGGCCGATTGCGGCAGCACGCTCGGAATGCAGGTTCCGCCGCATGCGGCAAGTTGCCCGGCGGCGATGATCGCTCCGAAATCCACCGCGTTGCTCAGGTCCACGGTGGTCTTCTGCGCGATGACCGAAGCGCCCAGCGCGACCTGCGGATTGACCTGCCAGGAAATCGAGCCGGTCAGGTCCACGGAAGTCACTTTCGACTTCAGCGCCTGGTAGCGACCGACCCAACCGTTGTCGTATTCGGTCTTGAGGCCGAAGGGCGCGCTGAATGCAAAGCCCACGCGCCAGGCGTCGTTGATCGGTGCGGAGAAGTAGAGCGCCGGGACCGGCGTGACATCACCGCCGTTGCCGCCGTCGCCCCCGCTCAGCGGAAAGCCGAGCGCGTCTGTGCCGCTGCCGTGGAAACGGGTGTGCACGTCGATCGCGGTGACGTCGGCCTGGAACACCATGCCGCTCAGATCCGACATTGCCGCAGGATTGTTGACCACCACCGAAGCATCGTCGCCCGCTGTGTCCACGCCCGCAAAGGCGCGGCCCAGAGCCTTGGCGCTGTTTTCCTTGATCTGGAAGCCGGACGCGGACGCGTCCGTGCTGACCAGCGCGCCGGCCACCGACAGTGCCAGCGCGGCGGCGGCCAGGCCCCGCACGCGCTGCCGGAACATCGAACTCGTACTCATGAAACGTTCTCCCTCAGGTTGAGACACGCGCAAACGCGCCTGACCGGCGCCATTCATACGCTTGTTTGAACTCCCGGCCGCCACTGTGAACGGATCGTGAGGAGGATGCAAGAGCCTTCAGCAACGAGCGACATTCCGGCGCAAACCTCGTATCTCGCCCATCACGCACGCCCGTTGACACCTCGGCATCCGTCTGACCAATTAACACCTCGTTACCGTTTGCGCCTGCGCGGCTTGCGTATACTGCGGCGCTTCCGCCGTGCCGAGTTCCGCTCCATGCCAAGCTCCAAGCCGCGCCGACGGCCGCCGCTGCTGCGTTCCCTTCTGTATTTCCTTCCGGCCGTGGCCGCGGTCGCGCTCGCCGCTTTCGGCACGCACACCTTGGCGCTGCTTCCGCTGCTGATTGCGGCCACGCTGTGCATGGCGGCGATGTGCCACGCGATCGGTTTCGACCCCGAACCGTCGTTCCTGCGCACTGTGCTGCGCCGCGGCCCCACGCACCTGATCCTTTTCGCCCTCTACACCGCGATGGTGTTCGGGCTGACGGCGTGGCCCCTGCTGCTGCTGTCCCAGGCACCCTCGCTGCTCGCCACTCTGGGGCTCTGTGCCTCGCTGGTCGCGGCATTGGCGCTGCTGTGGCGGCTGTGGCCGGTGTTCGGGCTGGTGTTCGTGTGGGACGATGCGTTCCCGGAAGGCGAGGAGCGTTCGTGGATTTCCACCGCGCTGGCACGCAGCACGGCTTTCGCCGCGCACCTCACCGGCGAGCAGGAACACTTCTTCAGCCACTTCCTGCCTGCCGCGCTGTGTTATCTGATCCTCGCGTTCGGTGCGCTGGTACTGACGGGTTTCGGCTCGCTGGTGCAGTTGCAGGACGAGCCGCGCACCGCCGCGCTGGTCCTGTATGCGCTCGTGCTGCTGCCGTTCGGCACCCTGCTCGCCGCCAATCGCACGTTGCGCGCGCTCTTGTGCGAAAACCCCGGCAAGCGCAAAGCGGGTGGCGAACCTCCGCAGGCCCAACCTCAATCGGCGCCGCCCGCGGCGTCGCCGGTGCAGGGCGCCGATTCCGGCGCGGCATCGCGGCAGCTTTCGCCCGCCGTGTTGAATCAGGCGTTGCTGGATGCTGCGCGCAACGGCAACGTGGATGAAGCGCTCGCGCTGCTGGAAAGCGGCGGCGATCCGGATGCGCTGCCCGCCCCCGGAGCGCGCGACCAGCGCAGCGCGCTGGTGCTGGCCGCTCTCCTGCCGGACACGCGCCTGCTGCGCGCACTGATTGCGCGCGGCGCGCAGGTCAACCGCGCGCATGCGGACGTCACCGCGCTCCTTGCCGCCACGCGCGACAGCTATCACGGCCGTGCCGAAGCGGTGATGACCCTGCTCGCCAATGGCGGCGATCCGCGCCTGTGCGATCGCGACGGCAACACGCCGCTGCATCATGCCGCCCTGGCCGCCGAGCCTTCGATCGCCGCAATCCTGATCGATGCGCAGGCACCACTGGATGCGCTCAATCGCAATCGCTATTCGCCGCTGGGCTCGGCCGCCGGCGCGGGCAATTGGAGCCTGCTGAAGTTCCTGCTCGAACATGGCGCGAAATGCGAACCGCCGCAGGGCGAGCCCGCGCTGCTCGCCGCGGCCGCGATCACCGACGACAACCCGCATGGCGTGCAGATCCTGCTCAAACACAAGGCGCGCGTGGATGCGGTGAACAGCCTTGGCCGGAGCGCGCTGATGAGCGCCGCACTGGAAGGCCACGCGAACATCGTGCGCGCGCTACTGGAAGCCGGCGCGAATCCGAAGCTCGCCGATCGCCACGGCACGACGGCCCTGATGGAGGCCGCCCGCGCCGGTGCCTGCGAGGTTCTGGAGGCGCTGCTCGCCACACAGCCTGACGTGCATGCGCGCGACGCGCACGGCCGCGACGCGCTGCTGCTGGCCTGCCAGTCCCCACGCGCGAACGCGCGCTGCGTACAGGCCTTGCTCGCCGCCGGCGCCGATCCGCATGCACGCAGTGGCGATGGCCGCAGCGCGCTGGATCACGCCGCGAGCGCAGGCCGCTGGGACCTGGTCGCACTGCTCGATCCGAACAAGCCGCTGCCGTCATCGCATGAGATCGCGGCGCAACCGGAGCCGGGCGCCGACACCCCTGCGCATCTGCTGGATGCCTTGCGCTTCGGGCATTGGGCGGTGGTGTCGGGTTTTGCCGAACGCGCGCGCACATGGCCGGTTTCGGAACTCGCCGCGTTGTACGTGGAGCTCTCGGAAGGCGAACACACGACCGCACGGCAATGGCTGCTGGAACACGGGCTCGGCCCGGAAGCGAAACTCGATGACGGCGTGCGCCTGTTCGATGCGCTGGTCGAGCACCTTCCGGCATCGCTGGATGCACTGCGCCAGTTGCTGGATGCCGGCGCGAGCTGCGCGGGCGCGGGTCTGTACGCGCGCGCGCTGGCCCGGCTCGTGGACGCGCCACAGGCCACGTCTTTCGCGCTGGATCTGCTTGCGCGCGGCGCGGATATCTTCGGCGCCGATGACTGCAATCGCACGCCGCTGCACCACAGCGCCTGTGCAGCACTGGCGCCGGTACTGCACGCGCTGCTCGCGCGCGGTGCCGATCCCAACGTGCGCGATCGGGATGGAGCGACGCCGTTGCACATCGCGCTGAACGCGGAGCGTGCGGTGGCGTTGCCGCTGGTACGTGCGCTGATCGCGCACGGCGCCGATCCGGAAAGCCCGGCCGCCAATGGCGAAACGCCGCTGGGTCTCGCGCTGGCGCGCGGCGATGCCTCGCTGGAACACTGGCTGCGCTGGAGTCCCTGGGTACTGCCGCGGCGTCCCCTGCGCGCCGGCGACCTGCCCGCTGCAGCCGCCTGCGGCGACGCGGATGCGGCTTCGAAATTGCTCGAACTCGGGTTTTCGATAGACACCCGCGACGAGCGCGGGGCCAGTGCGCTGCTGCGTGCCTGCGGCGCGGGCCACCTGGACACCGCGCAACGGCTGCTGCAGGCGAAGGCCGATACGGCGCTTGCCGCCGAATCCGGCGCCACACCGCTGTCCGCGGCGGTAAGCGCGCGCCGCCCGGAAGTGGTGAAGCTGCTGCTGGAGCACGGCGCCAAGGCGGATCAGCGCTTGCCCGGCAACGCGACCGCGCTGATGGTGGCCGCTGCACTGGGCTTTCCGGAGATCGTCGAGGTTCTGCTGGAAGGCGGCGCGAATGCCACACTCACCGACGAGCACGGCCATACCGCCTTGCACGCCGCCGCGCGCTTCTGCTTCGACAGCCGCGACAGCCTGCGCTGTCGTCGCCTGCTGGACGCGTTGCTGCGCACGTGCGGCAAGGATCCGGCGCGCGTGGACGCGCGCGACGCACAAGGCGCCACCCCGCTGCTGCTGTTGCTCGGTGCACAGGCCAAACCGGACGCCGTCGCCGACGGCACCCATCTCGCCGCATTGGTGCCCGCGCTGCTGGATGCCGGTGCAGATGCCGATCACGCAGACGCGCGCGGCGTCAGCCCGCTGCACGCCTGCGCGATGCACGCGCTGTTCGCGCCGGCGCGCGCCTTGCTGGCGCGCGGCGCCAATCGCGAAGCCCGGGACAGCTTCGGGCGCACGCCTTCGGACGTGGCGCGATTGCTCGGATTGGTCGATCTCGCGATGGAGCTTGCGCCGCGCGCGATGCCGTCGGTCAATCGCGTGCTGCGGCAACCCGCGTCGTCGACGGAGTAGTGTTGTAGCGCCGGACGAGTCTGTCCCTGACTCGCCGGCGCACGCCGAGTCCGGCACATGTCCGGACTCGGCTTCGCGCAGCACGCTAATGAAACACAAGCATGCGTGCTGCGCGGGCGATACATCCCTGTATCGCATCCGTTCTACCGAACCACCTCCGCGTGGGTTTGACCGGCCTCGAACAGGTGTTCGAGTTCCTCGCGCGCTTCCTGCGCGCCCTGC
>DASSFA010000128.1:0-6605 GCA_035694895.1 Rhodanobacteraceae bacterium
CACGCTGCAGGCGTTGTACGCGCTGTTCGACAACTGCAACTCGCTGCACACCAACGCGTACGACGAGGCGATCACCACGCCGACCGAAGAAAGCGTGCGCCGCGCGGTGGCGATCCAGTTGATCATCAACCGCGAGCTGGGCCTGAACTTCAACGAGAATCCGTGGCAGGGCAGCTTCGTGGTCGAGCAGTTGACCGGCCTCGTGGAAGAGGCCGTGTACAAGGAGTTCGAGGCCATCAGCGAGCGCGGCGGCGTGCTGGGCGCGATGGACACCATGTACCAGCGCGGCAAGATCCAGGAAGAGTCGCTGTACTATGAACACAAGAAGCACGACGGCTCGCTGCCGCTGATCGGCGTCAACACGTATCTGCCCAAGGAACACGCCGGTGAGGTCGCGACCACCATCGAGCTGATCCGCTCGACCGAGGAAGAAAAGGCCCAGCAGATCGCCAACGTGCAGGCGTACCAGAAAGCGCGAAACAAATTCGCGCCGTCAGGCGAAACGCAGCACGACCACGGCACCGATTCCGCCGACGAACCCATTCCGCAGGTGCACGACGGCCATGGCTTGTCTTATCTCCAGAACACCGCGCGCGACCGCAAGAACGTCTTCGCAGCATTGATCGAAGCGGTGAAAACCCACTCGCTGGGGCAGATCAGCCATGCGCTGTACGACGTGGGCGGCGAATACCGGCGCAACATGTAAAAGCTTTTCCCCCTCTCCCTCCGGGAAAGCTGCCAACCATGGCAAAGAGCTCCATGGTGGCGCGTAGCGCCGGTTGAGGATTCGCCCCGCGACACTGAACCTCATCCTGTCATTCCGGGGCTGCCCGCGCTCTTTGCGGGCAGAACCCGGAATCCAGCTCCTTTGCCTCGCGGTAGTGAAGCTATACTCCTTCCGACTACTGGAGATACGCCGTGAAGGAAATCGTATTCCTCGTCGAAGAATCCGATGAAGGCGGTTTTGTCGCCCGCGCTCTTGGCGAATCCATTTTCACCCAGGCCGATTCGGTGGAAGTACTGCGCAACGAAGTGCGCGATGCGGTCCGTTGCCACTTCGGCGAAAGCGGAGGGCCTTCCGTCATACGGCTGCACTATGTCAAGGACGAAGTGCTCGCTGCATGAAGCTGCCACGGGACACGGATGCTCGTGAACTCATCAAGGCGCTGCAGCGCATCGGCTACCAGGTCGTACGCCAATCCGGCAGCCATATTCGCTTGCAAACTGAGCAGCCGAAGCCACATGCGCTGACGATTCCCAACCATTCGCGTTGAAGTTGGGAACCCTCTCGGCCATCTTGAGCGACGTTGCGCGACACCGCGAAATGGACAAGGAAGAACTGCCAAGGACCCTGTTCGGGAAATAGCGTCACCGAAGGGCGTAGCGTCGTCCCGGCTTTGCCTCAGCCCGCGCAATCTTCCAGGTGGCTCGCAACAGCCGCGGGGCTGCTCAGGCCGGGAACCAGTGCTTTTCCATCCTGTTATTTGGATGCGATGCACTCGACTTCGACACGCGCACCCAGGGCCAGCCCGTTCACACCCAGGGCGCTTCGTGCCGGGAGCTTGCCCGCCTTGAGATAGGTCTTATAAATCTCATTGAAGGCCGGCCACTCCGCCATGTCCGCGAGAAACACCGTGCATTTGATGAGGTCGTCCATGGCATAGCCATGGGCTTCAAGAACGGTCCTGATGTTCTGCATGACCTGGCGCGATTCGGGTTCGATGCCGCCGGGCGCGATTTGCTGCGTGTCCGGCACGATGCCGACCTGGCCCGACAGGTAGAGCACGTTCCCGACCTTGACGGCTTCCGAAAACGGGAAGTTTCCTTTCAGGACCTTGCCGGAGTCGAGAAACTGCGGTTTGACTGCGTTGGACATGGATTTCCCTTGATGAAGTCGGATGTGTTGCGCCGTGGCGGTTTTCCAGGATGTAGAGGGCAGCCGCGTCGGCAGCGCGCCTTCAGCGCGGCTCGATATCAGCTTTGGCGCGGCGAATTCGGCGGCCTGCGCACGCCCGGCGTCTTGCCCCACACAACGCTCATGATCAGCCAGCGCCCGTTCCATCGCGCCAACTGCAGGTAGTCGACGCCATACCAGGTGGCGATCTTGGCGGTCGCGGCATTGGCGTAGACATCGAGGACGGTGACGTCGTGCCGCTGCATGGCGGTGGGCACCACCCCGCGGCCTTGCCGGGTGAGCTTGACCAGTTCCTTCGCGCCCACGTCCTGGTCCAGGGTGCTGCGTCCGGTGGATGCATCGGTGCCCACGTGGCGCATCGTGAAGCTTGGGTGCAACACTGCGGCCATGCGCGGTGCATCGCCCGTATACCAAGCCTCCTCGAACTCCAGTGCGCTGTGCTCGATCGCGCGTGAGGCAACGGCATCGCGTGCCACGACATCCTGTGCCGCGATGGCGCGTGGTGCCTGTGCGCCCAGCGCAAGGAGGGCGGCGAGGGCAATCAGGCTCGGCTTCATGGATCGATCCTTCATGGGTGTGACCGGGGCGAAGCGACCCACGACGTGGAGCAGGCGCTGATGCAGGGGCGCATTGATGTGGGTGTCGCACACTCCGTGTCGGAGGCAGGGCGCTTCCGTCGCATCCCGCTTTTCACCGACGAGCTGGCGGCGATCGTGCCGAGCGGGCATCGCCTGGCGACCAGCGCGGCCATCGAGCCGGGTGACCTGGCCGGCGAGAGGGTCTACCTGCACAAGTCGCCCGGTCAGCGTCCTGGCCGCGCGGCCGACTTTCTTGCGCGCGCGGGTCGCGTGGCCGCCTCACTGGAACAGATCCAGTGGACCGACCCGATCCTGGAATTCGTGCGCGCCGGCATGGGCGTCGGCATCGTTCCCACTTGGGCTGTGCCATCCCGCAAGCGCAGCCGCCTGCACGTGGTCCGACTTACCGCGACGGGTATACGGCGCGACTGGGCCGCCCTGATCCTGTCGGCACACAAGGCGAGAATCATGCCCGATACCCGCGACCTGCTCGAACTGCTGAAGAAGGCCCCGCACGCGGGCTCCTGAGGCATTACCGCGCTCAAAGCGGATGCTGACGGCAAAACCACTTCAGCTGCGGAAAACAGGACGGAGGTGCAAATCGTTCGGGAGGTTGAAACACGGTCACGGCCCGCTTTCGATTTCTTCGAGCGTGACCCACGTCGGCGCGTGATCGCTGCTGTGTTCCCACCCGCGTACCTCCCGATCCACGCCTGCTGATTGAAGGTGTCGCGCCGCGGTGGGGCTCAGCAGGATGTGGTCTATCCGCAGGCCGGCATCCCGCGCATACGCGTTGCGCAGGTACTTCCAGAACGTGTAGATGCGCGCGTCCGGATGCAGCGCGCGCAGCGTGTCGGTCCAGCCTTGCGCCAGCAGGTCGCGGTACGCCGCGCGCACTTCGGGGCGGAACAGCGCGTCGTCCACCCAGCGCTCCGGCGCGTAGACATCCATTTCCGTCGGGATCACGTTGAAATCCCCGGCGAGCACCGCAGGCACGCCGGCATCGAGAAGATCGCGCGCGTGTGCCGCCAGGCGTTCGAGCCAGCGCAGCTTGTAGTCGAATTTCGGACCGGGGGCAGGGTTGCCGTTGGGCAGGTAGAGGCATACGGTCACGATGCCGCGCACGTCCGCTTCCAGGTAGCGACTTTGCACGTCATCCGGATCTCCGGCCAGGACCCGCCTGCGCTCCACCGGATCGCAGCCCTTGGCCAGGATCGCGACGCCGTTCCAGCCCTTCTGCCCGTGCCATACCGCGCCATAGCCCGCGTCATGGAGTGCCGCGACGGGAAACTGCTCCTGCGGCGCCTTGAGTTCCTGCAGGCAGGCGATGTCCGGCGACTGCTCCTTGAGCCAGCGCAGCAGCACCGGCAACCGCGCGCGAATGCCATTGACGTTGTAGGTGGCGATCTTCATCGGGCGAGGATACGCATAAGCGGTCTGACGGGCGCTCAAGCGGGACGCGCGCCTCGGCAGCCCGGGTATTTGGAGCATCCCCAGAAGGCTTCACGCGTGCGCCGGTTGGTGCGCTTGACCATTGGTGCGCCGCAGCTCGGGCAATCGGGAGTAGCCGTGCTCGCGGCGGCCGCTTTTGCAGGTGGATCGATTTCGGTCGGAGGCGATTCCTGTACGCCCCGAATCATCGCGAGCAGGGCTTCGCCGTGGATCAGCTCGATGGGCTTGCCTTGCGAGAAGCGCCGCGCGTCCGGCGTGAAATCGCCGACCGTGGCGATCGTGACCGCATCCGCACCGTGATGGGCGAGCAGGCCGTACATCTCGCGCACGACCTTCACGTCCACGCGCTGGCTGCGCCACTGCTTGCACTGAACCAGCGTGGCCTTGCCATTCTTCCGCAGCAGCAGATCAATACCGCCGTCCGCGCCGCCGAGACCGGTCTCCTCGGTGCAATAGCCTTGCCGCCGAAAGGCTTCGCCGACCAACATCTCGAACTGCCGCCAGGTCATCGCACGCAAGCTGTCGAGACCGGTCTGCGTTTCCAGCAAGCGTTTGCGCATTTTTCGGCGGATGAACGAGGCAAGCGCGGCGGCCCAGCAAAGCACAAGCGCTGTCCACGCGAGCATCGTGTAGCCGCCGCTGTTCCGCGCGAAGTTGCCAATTCCGGCCAAGGTTGGATTGCCGGTGAAGGTGGCGAGCAAGGTGAACCCGTAGCGCACCCCAAAGTACGCCAGGATGCCCAGCACAATGCCTACCGGCCAAGGCGCGGCCGCGATCAAGTCGAGCCCGCTCGCTTTGCGACGTGCCATGTTCTCCCCCTTTAGGACAAGGCAATTTTGAAATCTCGAATGATGTGCGATCCACGCCCCTGATTGCCGCTCAGCGAGAAAAAGTTTGGTATCTGCGCTCCAGCGCTTCAACAGACGGGCGGTCCTGGGGCCTGCGAGGCAGCAGCAGGTGCGCCCCGTGCAACGCCTGCAATCCGTGCTTGAGCATCGGTCCATCAACTTCTGCCAGCACGTCCCGGCGCACTTCAATCAAGTAATCGGGCCGCACCGCGACGATGCCCCTGTCAAATGCGGCATGATGGATTTTGCAGAGCGACAATCCGTTCGAAACCTGCGGCAATCCATCCGGGTCGGTGTCTGGAATGATGTGGGCGGCATCCAGAAGTTCGCGATGCTTCAGGCTGCACATCGCGCAGTGGGTTCGATACGCGTCCAGTACGCGCTCTCGAAAGGCGGCCTGGTGCAGTCGTTGCTGCACGGCCGCAGTGATGTAGCGACGTCGCAGCTCTGTCTGGGGTGGGTCTGCAACCCGTTCGGCATCCGCCCTGATGGCGCCGAACTCGCCGTTGATGTCGGCCATCACCGTGAACGTGAGGCGTTGCGGATCATCGCCGGTGACATACACGGGTCTGACAGCCAGATAATGTCCGCGAGTCACCGCGTGGAAATACACCAGCGGAATGTTGTCGCGCATGGCGTTGCGCAGACCAACATTGTCGCGATGATTCGGATCGTCGCCGCGATACTTATAGGACAATCGGTGCACATCTTCGAAGCGATCCGAGTAAGGGCCATTGACCACGGTCGTGATGGACAATGGGTAATCGCAACCTGCTGGGCTGAAGATCCCTGTGGGTCCGACGAGATGAATTTGACGGCCTTCGAGCTCGAATCCTTGTTCGAGGAGTGGGCGTCGAGGCAGCAAATCAGCGTGCGTGCTTGAAATCTGATCGAGCCACTTGAACGCGGCCAGCCTTACTTTGATGTCCCACGCGGATGCTTCCATGGGCGCCAGGATAGGATCAGAGTTGCCATTGCGCAAAGCTGAGACATATGAAGCGAAGCGGAAAGGCGCTCGCACGACGCCCCGGATTTCACCGCTGCGCGGTTCCATCCGGGCTACGCCACTGCGCGTTCATCCGGGCTACGCAACCGGAGATATTCCATGGCGAGGCTTGTCTTCGAATTGAACCAGTCGCTGGATGGTTACGTGGATCACGAGGCGTTCGGGCCTCCCGATCCGTCGCTCTTCCGTCACTTCACCGAGCGCGTGCGCAGCCTGGCGGGCATGGTGTACGGCCGCCGCATGTACGAGGTCATGCGCTATTGGGACGAGGACCTTCCCGACTGGGGCGCGGACGAACGCGATTACGCGACGGCGTGGCGGAGCAAACCAAAGTGCGTCGTCTCGCGTTCACTACAATCGGTCGGCCCGAACGCCACGCTTGTCGCCAATGACATCCAGGCGGCGATTCGGAAATTGAAAGCCGAACTCGCCGGGGAAATCGAAGTCGCCGGGCCGGAACTGGCGCGGAGCCTGGGCGACCTCGGCCTCATCGACGAGTATCGGCTCTACATCCATCCGGTCGTGCTGGGTCACGGCAAGCCGTTCTTCGCGGGCCCCCGGCCGCGACTCCGCCTGGTCGCGAGCGATGTGATCGTCGCGGACGTGATCCGGTTGACGTACGGTCCTGCCTGATCGCGCGGTGCGCGACATGATGCCGCATCGTGACGACGATCGTGCTGCGTAGTCGAATCAAATAAGCGGCGGGAATGCGGCAACGAATCCGGCCGGACGGAACGGATGGTGCGCTTGAGCCGGTGGACTGCCACGCCCGAAGCGACCGCCGACTACTCAAACGATCCCGTCCG
>DASSFA010000129.1:0-2124 GCA_035694895.1 Rhodanobacteraceae bacterium
TACACGCAGATGCGACAGCGGAGCCCGCGGTCGAAGCGCCGCCGGAATTCGCGGGCAAGGTATGGACACGCGAGCAGGCGCTGGTCGAGATCATCCGCGCGCGGCTGGGTTGCCTGGGGCCGGTGCAGGCAATCGTGATCGCGGAAGCATTCGGCGTGTCACAGGCCGACGTCGAACTCGCGCTCGGTGCGCTGGAGCGCGAGGGCTTCGTGATGCGCGGACGCTTCACGCCGAATGCGTCGCGCGAAGAATGGTGCGAGCGGCATCTGCTGGCGCGCATCCATCGCCGCACCTTGAACCGCCTGCGGCGCGAGATCGAGCCGGTGGAAGCGCGCGAGTTCATGCGCTTCCTGTTCCGCTGGCAGCACATGACGAACGACTCACGATTGCGCGGCGCCGAGGCGCTCGGTTCGGTGCTGACGCAGCTGGAAGGTTTCGAAGCGCCGGCGGGCGCCTGGGAATCGCAGCTGCTGCCGGCGCGTCTGCGTGACTACGACATCGGCTGGCTGGACGGACTGTGCAGCGCCGGGCGCATCGCCTGGACGCGGCTGCGCGCGGCCAGCGGCACACATGCCGCACCGGTGCGCGCCTCGCCGATCGTGCTGCTGCCGCGCCGGCAACTCGCCTTGTGGAGTTCGCTCGGGTCCAATGCTTCGACCGAAGCGCCGGCCCTGTCCTCGCGCGCGCAGGTCGTGGCGGAATACCTCGCGCAGCACGGCGCGTCGTTCTTCGACGAGATGCTTGGCGGCACGCGATTGTTGCGAGTGGAACTGGAAGAGGCGCTGGCCGAACTGGTCGGCGCGGGCCTGATCAGTGCCGACAGCTTTTCCGGGCTGCGCGCGATGCTTCTGCCGTCCTCGAAACGTAACGCACCGCGCCATCGCCGGCTGCGCCGGAACATGCTGAGCGGCATCGAGGATGCGGGACGGTGGAGTCTGATCCGGCGCGAAGGTCTCTCCCTCCCTGCGGGGGAGATGCCATTACTGCACGGAGAACCCCGTGGCGACGGCGCGATGCCGTACCCTCACCCCAACCCTTCTTCCGGGGGGAGAGGGGCTGAAAGCGACGCGCTCGAACACATCGCGCGCGCCCTGCTGCGTCGCTGGGGCGTGGTGTTCTGGACCCTGCTGCAGCGCGAGGCCGCGTGGCTGCCGCCGTGGCGCGAGCTGCGCCGCGTCTACCAGCGGCTGGAAGCGCGCGGCGAAATCCGCGGCGGCCGTTTCGTGGCGGTCATGGTCGGCGAGCAGTTCGCTTTGCCCGAAGCCATCGGCGCGCTGCGAAGCGCGCGCAAGGAGCACGACGAAAGCCTGATCGTGATCAGCGGCGCCGACCCGCTGAACCTGGTCGGCGGCGTGCTGCCGGGTGAGAAGGTGCCGGTGCTGACGAATTCGAAGATCGTGTTCCGCGACGGCCTGCCGCTGGCGAAGCAGGTCGCGGGCGAAGTCGTAGTGCTGCAATCCCTGTCGTCCGAGGAAACGCGGATCGTGCGCGGAGTGTTGCGACAAGGCGCTGCGGCGCGTCGTGCGAGCGCCGAGGCGTAGGGCGGGTCTTGACCCGCCGTTGGGGAGCCTGCCGTGGTGGCTATCCACCATTGCTTTCGGTGGCGGGTCAAAACCCGCGTTGCCCGCTTTCCATGGCGGGTTGAAACGCGCCGCGCCCGCTCGTCCACCCTTTGCTAGATCGAACGCAGGCCTTCCGCGGCAGTAAACACCGCCGCGGCGATCAGCACCCCGCCGACTGCGCGCGAGGCCATAATCGCGGCGGCGGGCCTTCCGGCAAGCCAGCCGCGCGCCTGCGCGGCCGCGAGCGCGACGCCGCCGTACACACAGGTCTGCGTCAGCGCGATGATGATCCAGAGCACCAGCGCCTGCGCCCAGATCGCACCGTATTCCGCGCGCAGGAACTGCGGGAACACCGCGAGCATGAACAGGTACGCTTTCGGATTCATCAGGCAACTCAGCATGCCGCGTCGGAAAGTCAGCCATGTCGAACCGCTGCTTCCGCCCCGGCCCTGCATGCCGAACGCCGAATCCGAGCGCAGCAGCGAAATGCCTATCCATGCGATATAGAGCGCGCCGGCCAGCAGCAGTGCGTTGAAGGCGCCGGGGATCACTTTCAGCAACA
>DASSFA010000130.1:0-4686 GCA_035694895.1 Rhodanobacteraceae bacterium
ATCCGGTACCGTCCGGTGTTGCGCCTACGCATCGGATCGGAACCATGGCCAAGCGCCTCCATATATCGGCTGATCGGCCCATGGATGGCTTTGGCGAAAGCCGCGATGGCCGGTTCGCCCATGTTTTCGAAATCGAGCTCCAACTGGCTTCCGCCCCGCAGCGACTGTCCGACCGGATGCGCCGAAACCGGATGAAGGCGATGCAAGGCTTCCGCCAGTTCACGAAGATAGTCGTCCAGGGTTTTCCACCCCGGGGGCACATCGATCAGCTGGGTCCTCACAAAATTCTTGTAATCGAACAACTCGCGGCTGCGCGGATCATTCGCGATGCGACCGGCGCTCGCCAGCAGCGCGATGCCACGACCATCATCAGGCTGGATCCGGAGCAATTCGGTCGCAACGGCGATTGCCTGCGGGGCGTCTCCCGCCGCAAGCAACGCATCGCCATACGCTGAAAGCGCTTGCGGATTGCCTGGCATCAACTGCATTGCGCGTCTGGAATATCGCACTGCACGCTCGGCATCGTGCCCCAGCGCAGTCTGCGTCGCAGCGAGCGTGAGATCGGGATCATCTGGCGTGACAGCGAGCCCGCGCTCGATTTCCCGGATTGCGCCATCCGGATCTTCCGCCGCCATAAGCAAGCGCGCCTTGCTGATCCGCAGCGGAGAGAGTCCGGGGTGATCCCGCAGCGCCGCGTCTATTTCGGCGCTTGCGATCGCGACGCTGCCTGAGCGCATCCAGAGCAGCTCGCAGAGATTGCTCTGGGCCACGAGATGCGTCGGGTTCGCGCGAATGACCTCCCTGAGCTCCGGCTCGGCCTCCACCATCCGGCCTTGGCCCATCAGCGCGCGCCCGAGCACAAAGTGTGCCTCGGGTCCTCCCGCGCCCAGCGCCATTGCCTTGCGCGCCTGCGCCTCGGCTTCGACATATTTGCCGCTGTCACACAATGCCGCGGACAAGCGCACCCTCGCGTCATGGCTCCGGGGCGACAAAGCAACCAGACGACCGAAACTTTCGCTGGCGCGCTCCGGTTGCTTCAGCAACATCGAGGCGTGGCCATGCAAAAGGAACAATTCGGGCGAAGCGTCGGAAGCTGCCAGATATGGCTGGACCACCGAGCGGGCTTCCTCCGCCCGATCTTGCGAAATCAGCAGGCGCGCGAGTGCCGAAGCGGTGGCTGGGTCGCGCCGGATATCGAGCGCACGCCTCAGCGATCGCGCCGCATCATCCAATCTGCCGAGCGTGGCAAGCACGCGCCCGGCCATGACATGGGCCGCCTCCCGACGCGGGTCCAGGCGAATGACCGATTGCAGTTCATCCAACGCGCCGCGCAGATCGCCCGATTCGAACAAGATGCCCGCAAGCAGCCAGTGTGCATCGGGAAAATCCGGAACCGCGGAAACCACCTCCATCAACAAGGCGCGCGCCTGGCCTCGCTTGCCAGCGCGCAGCAGTGATAGCGCAGAGTTGAGTTTGTAGGAGATGGCTGCGGGGATGGCCTGACTCACGGTTCACCCGCGATTCGGAGTGCCGGCTCGGTCCGGTCCACTTGAGTGCTTGGAGCGAAGCCGGATTACAGTTCCTGATGGTACTGCACGTACGGCACGCGCGCCTGGTCGGGGCTTACGTCCTGGGGGTTCAGCAGTGGCTGCTTGCCCGAGGACCACACGTTCTGCGCGCCGAAGCTCAGCTCGCCCTGCCAGGGCAGGCGGACGCTGACGCCCAGATCAATCCCGCTCCAGCGCTGGGAAGGATCGAACGCGGCGCCCGGCAACGCCGGCTCCAGGGTACGACCGACGATGGCGCCGCTGATCGGACCGTGCTCGATGCCGAGGCTCAGCGTGGTCTGATTGAGATCGTCGGCGCCGACCAATCCGGCATTCGGCAGGAAGTGCACGCGGCCGAGGCTGGCACCCACGTCCAGCCGGGTGTCCGGAAGGATGCGAATCTGGCCCCGGGCGCTGAGATTCGTGGCAGTGCTGTCGGGGAACAGGAGCGGCGCCGCAATCCCGGCACCCGAATCGGAGGGCAGCACGCGCGGCAGGTTCGCGCCGCCATTCAAGGCTGCGGCGCTGTCATTGGTGCGCGACTGGCCGACGGAAAGATCCAGCTTCACTGCGTCGTTGGTGAATCCCGCGCCCACTTCCCCGCTCTGGGTATTGGCGAGCGGCGCGCCGCCCAGGCACACGGAATTCTTCATGCCCGGCTGAGCGGGTTGGCACGCCACGTTGGACAGCCAGTTTTGCTGGGAGACGTTCGCCCGCCCATACAGGTTGGGCGATACATTGAATTGCAGGCCCGTGCTGGCGGCCGCCGAATGCGCATCGATGGAATGCAGGCTGGCGGCGGAGCCCGGCACCGCGCTGCCCGAAGCCTGCGCACCGGTCACCACGGTCAGGGTACGTCCGTCGGCGGTCTGCCACACCGGCAGAACGCTGTCGGTGTCCGCGCCCGCCAATACCAATGGCGCGGTCATCGCCGGTGTGGTTTGCGCACGCGAATGGCGCGCGGAGGTCTGGCCGCTGGCGACCAACGGCAACCCCAGCGCCATGCTGGCGGAAACAAGGCTGGCAATGACAAAACGCATCGTGAAACGAATCCGGGCTGATGCGCCCTTCGATTTGGAGCAAGTATACAGCAGAATTCTTACATTTTGCTAACAATCACAATCCACTCACGGTCGGCCGGCCTCCGACTTGCAGGCACGTTTCCTGCTCGCTTTCCAGCGCTACACTGCGACCCTCCTTGGGGTTTTTGACAGGAAATGGCCGGCCGCGTTCACCATCTCACCGCAAGCGCAACCGGAGGCGCGGCATCCGAGCCGAATCTGCTCGATCTATGCCGCCAGTTGTGGGTACCGCAGGACTTCGCCGGCGTCGAAGCCGCCATCGGCGAGCTGATTTCCAATCTGTTCCCCGGAATTCGCGCGCGCCTGACCCGTGCCGGCGGCGCAACTCCCGACGAGCGGTCACTGCGGCTGCCATTGGCGCACGAGCACCAATTGGAATTGTGCCCCGCGCCCGCCCTGGCTGGCGGTGATCACCTGCTTCAAGCCGCGGTCCGGCTGATCGAGTTGCGCCTGGGTGCGCTGTCGCGGCACCAGGAACTCACCGCTTCGGTGCTGCGCCTGGAGGAAGCGGAACGCCTGCAACGCGCATTGTATGCGATCGCCGACCAGGCCAGCGCCAACCAGGACGCCAACGAGACGTTGCGCGCGCTGCACCGGATCGTCGCCGACCTGATGTACGCGGAGAATTTCTACATCGTGCTGTACGACAGCCTGCGCGACACCATCCGTTTCGCGTATTTCGCCGACATCGCCGATCCCGATCCGCCCGATCCGAATTTCGACCAGCCGATGGACGAGATCCGCTACGGGCCGACCTGGTATCTGATCCGGACGGGCAAACCCTTGATGGGCGGGCTCGACGAAATCGCGGTTTCCGTTGGAGGCCCGTACCGCGGGACCGGCCCGGAAAGCGTGGACTGGTTGGGCGTACCGTTGCTGCGCAAGGACCAGGTGGTCGGCGGCGTGGTGGTGCAGAGCTATACCGAGAGCGCGCGCTACAGCGAACGCGACAAGGAATTGCTGATCTACGTCGCGCAACACATCCAGACTGCGCTGGAACGCCGTTTCGCGCATGCCGAACTGGAACGGCGCGTGGATGAACGCACCGAGGCCTTGCGCGAAGCCAATCGCGTGCTCCAACAACAGGTGCTGGAGCGTCAGCGCGGCGAACGCCTGCAGGCCGCGCTGTTCCGCATCGCGGAACTGGCGAACACGACCGAGAGCATCGAGGACTTCTACGCGGCGGTGCACCGCGTCGTGGGCGGGCTGCTGTACGCGCGCAACTTCTACATCGCGCTGCTCTCGGAGGACCAGGATGAACTGACCTTCCCTTATTCGGTGGACGAGCGCGATCCGGAACGGCATACGCGCAAGCTCGGCAGGGGCCTCACCGAATATGTGCTGAGCCACGGCACCGCGCTGCTGGCCAACTCGGAAGATATCGTGCACATGCGCGAACGCGGCGACGTGGTGCAGAGCGGCACCGATTCGGTGTGCTGGCTGGGCGTGCCGCTGGTCTGCGCCGAGCGCACCGTCGGCGTGCTCGTCGTCCAGAGCTACTCGCCCGAGCATCGATACAGCCTGCGCGACCAGGAGCTGCTCACTTTCGTCTCGTATCACATCGCGAATGCACTCGAGCGCGTGCGCGCGGCTGAATCGTTGAAGGCCGCCTACGCCGGGCTGGAGCGGCGCGTGGGCGAACGCACGCGCGCGCTGGCGCTGGCCAACCGCGACCTGCGCGAGCAGATCGCCGAGCGCGAGCGGGTGGAAGCGCGCCTGAAATACGAGACGCTGCACGACTCGTTGACCGGCCTGCCGAATCGCAGCCTGCTGATGCAGCGCCTGGAGCAGGCGCTGGAGCAGTACCACGCCGATCCGTCGCGCCTCTTCGCGGTGCTGTTCCTGGATCTCGACCGCTTCAAGGTGATCAACGATTCGGTCGGCCACCTGATCGGCGACGACCTGCTGTTCCAGGCCGGCGGCCGCGTGCGCGCCTGCCTGAAATCGCAGGACGTGGTCGCGCGCCTGGGCGGAGACGAGTTCGGCGTGTTGCTGGAGGACATCGGCGATGCCGAGTCCGCCTGCCAGGTGGCTGAGCGCATCATCAACGAATTGAA
>DASSFA010000131.1:0-7894 GCA_035694895.1 Rhodanobacteraceae bacterium
GGTGCGCTTGCGCGGGCTGGATTCGATCCATGCCGGACCCTCGCCGCGCAGTTGCCGGGCGAGCGCGCGCGCCTGCGCGCGGCCGCGCGCGTCCAGCGGTGGATCGAGGCTGCGTCCCAGCAGGATGGAATCAGTTTGCGCGCACGTGGCGTGGCGCACGAGCAGGAAGCGCGTGGTCATCCTTGACGCTCCTATGCGTGCCGCGCGCGGGCTGCGGCGGCTCATCCAGCTGTTGGCCTTCGCGCAGCGGGGACAGGCGCATGAATTCCAGGGTAAGTTCGCGTGCGACGTGGTCCGGGAACTGCTGCGGCGGCGATTTCATGAAATAGCTGGACGGCCCGACGATCGCGCCACCCATGCCGCGGTCCAGCGCGAGCTTCGCGCAGCGCACCGCGTCGATCACCACGCCCGCGGAGTTGGGCGAATCCCATACCTCCAGCTTCAGCTCGATGGCGAGCGGCGAGCCGCCGAAGGCGGTGCCTTCCAGGCGGATGTAGGCCATCTTGCGATCGGTCAGCCATTCGACGTGATCGGACGGGCCGACGTGGATGGATTCTGGCGCGACATCCACCTGGCTCGTCACCGAGCGCGTCTTCGACAACTTCTTCGAGACCAGCCGCTCGCGCTCCAGCATGTTCTTGAAGTCGGAGTTGCCGCCGAAGTTCAGCTGATAAGTGCGGTCCAGCCGCACGCCGCGATCGCGGAACAGGTTGGCCAGCACGCGGTGCACGATGGTGGCGCCGACCTGGCTCTTGATGTCGTCGCCCAGCAGCGGCAGGCGCGCGTGTTCGAAGCGCTTGCGCCATCCCGCGTCGGAGGCGATGAACACCGGGATGCAGTTGACGAACGCGCAGCCGGCTTCCAGCGCGCGTGTCGCGTACCACTCGGTCGCGCGCTGCGAGCCGACCGGGAGATACGACACCAGGATCTCGGTGCCGGTGCGGCGCAATATCTCGGTCACGTCCGCGACCGGCGCCTCGGATTCGATGATGTCCTCGCGCAGGTATTCGCCGAGGCCGTCGAGCGTGGGGCCGCGCTCCACCGTGACGCCGGTATGCGGCACCTCGGCGAAGATGCGGGTGTTGTTGGGTTCGCACAGCAGTGCCTCGGAGACATCGCGACCGACCTTGCCGGCATGGATGTCGAAGGCCGAGGCGATGGTGATGTCGCGCGGGCGGTAGCGGCCGACCGAATTGCTCATCAGGCCGGGGATGGGTGCCTCGTCGCGGGCGTCGCGGTAGTACTGCAGGCCCTGCACGAAGGATGAGGCGCAATTGCCGGCGCCGACGATGCCGACGCGCACGTTGCTCGAGTTCACCGTTCTCCTCCTTGAGAAGGCCTAACCGGAGTGGAGCGCGCCGTTCCATGCAGGAAGCGTGCAAATGTACTCGGGCCTACAAACGCTTGGCTCGCTTCAACTTGCGTTGCGCGGATCGCGCGCGATGCGGGTAATCGGGGCCGCGGCGCGGAAAGTTTTTCTGAAAAGCCGGAACTCTCTCCCCGGCACGGCCGTGCCGGCCGGGAGGGGAGCGGCTCATCGCCCGGCGCCGTCATCTTCTTCCGGCGCCTTGGCCGGGACGAACGGCGAAACCGGGTCGCTGGCCGGAAACGTTTCTTCCACCGCCTCGTCCAGGTTCTTGCTTTCGCTGGCCTTGCGGCGACGGCGTTCGTCGGGCGTCTCGCCCTGGCGGATGCGGCGGTGGCCGGGATCCTTGCGATCGGTATGGGGGTGCTGCGTCTTCATCGGTGCCTCCCGCGCGGCGATTCACGAATGTGACGGACGGGTACAGGCTCAGCGCGTGCGCGACGGCGCGTTCACGCGCGCGTGCGTGGCGTGCTTGCCGGTGCCCGCGGCCCGGTGCGGTCGCGCGGCGATCGCCAGCGGCGGCAGGTTGATGCTGGAACCGCTTTGCTGTTCGGCGTAGCTGCGGTACTCCTGCACCAGCGCCTGCTTGCGTTCCATCAGTCGCGAGCCGAGGGCCTCCAGGTCGATGTCGGTCTTCTTCACCTGCGGCATCAGCTCGTGTTCTTCCTCGTGCACGTGGTGCTCCACGTATTCCTTGAGCACCGCCATGCGCGCCTCGAACATCTCGTCGCTCGGGCTGCTGCCGCTGATGTCGTTGATCAGCCGCTTCAGGCTCATGTGCTCGACCCTGGCTTCGGAAACCAGCTCGCGATCCTCGTCCTCCAGCGCACGTTGCGCGGCCGGGTAGAACAGCTCTTCCTCGATCTCGCTGTGCACGATCAGGCTGAGGCAGATGTGCTGGGCAATCTCGGCCTTGCCGCGCGGTTCGTCCTCCGCGTCGAATTGCTTGAACATGGAATCCACCTCGCGGTGGTCGTGCTTGAGCAGTTCGATCGCATTGCTTTCCTTGCCGGCCATGATGCTTCCTCCGTGTGTGTGCGTCGCCGCTGCAATGGGTGTGCCACGGGGATTGATCTTGCGGAACCCTCCGCCGCGGATGGCCGGCGGGCCTTGCGCGCTCCGCCGGTGCGAGCTTCTCTGCCGGCGTGCGGACGCGGCGGGAATTCCATTCCCACCTGTGAAATAAGGCCACGGATTTCCGCGGTGCGTTGCGCCGCGGCGCGCGTCCGGGCGCGGCCCGGAGCCGGGCGGTCCGTGGCACAGGCATTGCTCGGTTCGGGCGCGGCGCGTGCGAGCGGGGCACGTGTCGCGTTCTCTCCACGACAAATCGAGGCAGACATGAGCAAGAAGATCATCAGCATCATCGCGGCGGGCGGACTGTCACTCATGGCGGGCGCGGCATTCGCCCAGAGTTCGGCTTCGCAGCAATATCCCCAGACGCAGAACCCGCCGCCGGCGACCACCAGCGGTGGAATGAGCAGCGGCGGAATGAACAGCGGCAGCATGGGCTCGAGCACCACCACGCCGCCGCCGTTCAGTTCGCTGGACACGCAGGGCAATGGCTATCTGACCCAGCAGGATGCGGCGCAGAATTCATGGCTGGGCATGCACTGGGCGCAGTGCGACGCCAACCACGACGGCAAGGTCACGCGCGCCGAATACGACGCGTGCAGCCAGCAGCAACAATAGCCCTCGTGCCCGGCATCCCGGCGCAAGCCGGGATGCATCGTGTCGCTGGCTCGATCGGCGGATCCGGGATGGATTGCGAAGTCCACTCCGGGGGTCCGCCCCTCGGGCCAGCCTTCGGCTGTCCGGATGGCTGCGCCCGCGCGGGTGCAGCTGCTACTTGATCGTCATCACCGTCCAGCCTTCCGGCTTCTGCGCGACGTGCAGGGCGATGTCGCCACCGTGGCGGTGGAATTCCAGATCGCACACGCCGCCGCCCACGCGCCAGTTGCTGATGTTCAATCCCTTCACTTCACGGGGCAGTTTCGAGGAACGAAACACCAGCGTGCGCCGGCGTGCGTCAATGTCCATGCCGAGCAGCGCGGATAGAAGCATGTAGATGCTGCCGACCGCCCAGGCTTGCGGCGAGCACGCCACCGGATACGGCACCGGCCCGAGATTGCTGATCTTGTCGAAGCCGCAGTAAAGCTCCGGCAAACGGTGCAGTGGCAACGCCGTGGCCGCTTCAGAGCCCGCGTTGAAGATCTGCACCGCTTCCTTCATGCACCCGTAACGGCCCAGGCCGCGCGCGATCAGTGCATTGTCGTGCGGCCAGATCGAACCGTTGTGATAGGACAGCGGGTTGTAGCGCACCTCGCCTTCGGCCAGCGTGCGGATGCCCCACCCGCTGAACAGGCGCGGACCGAGCAGCGTGCGTGCCAGCCGTTGCGCCCGCTCGGCCGGCACGATGCCCGTCCACAGGCATTGCCCCGCATTGGACGCCAGCACCTCGCAAGGGTTGCCGCGGCCGTCCAGCGCCAATGCGTAGGTGTCGCGCGCATCCAGCCAGAACACCCGATTGAAGCGTTCGCGGAGATCGCGCGCCTTTTCGCGGTAGCGCTCGGCGCGCGGTTCATCCTGCAGCGTGTGGAAGATGAAGTCGGCGCAGTTCCAGGCCGCGAACACATAGGCCTGCACTTCGCACAGCGCGATCGGCGGCTCGGCCAGCGCTCCGCCCCTGTGGGAGATGGCATCCACCGAATCCTTCCAGCCCTGGTTGGTGAGGCCGTTCCTCGCGTGCGCGGCGTAATCAATGAAGCCGTCGTGGTTGGAATCGCCGTAGTCGTCTATCCAGGCCAGCGCCGCTTCCAGCGACGGGAGCAATTCGCGGATCAATTCCAGGTCGCCGGTCTGGTGCAGGTACTCGCCGGCCAGCACGAGGAACAGCGGCGTGGAATCCACCGAGCCGTAGTAGCGCCCGAACGGCACTTCGCCCAGGCGCGCCATCTCGCACACACGCGTCTCGTGCACGATCTTGCCAGGCTCCGCGTCGTGCGCCGGGTCGGTTTCCTTTGCCTGCATCGCGGCCAGGAACCGCAGCACGCCGCGCGCCAGTTCCGGCAGCGCCCACAGCAGCTGCAACGCGGTGATCAGGCCGTCGCGGCCGAACGCGGTGTTGTACCACGGCACGCCTGCATGCGGATACGGACCGCACGGGGTCTCGGCGATCAGGGAGGACAGGTCCGCCGCGCTGCGCCGCAGCCAAAGCTCCAGCGGGCGGCAGGTGGTCTCGATGTTCGGCAGCAGGTCATGCCAGTAGGCAATGTGATCGGGCTTGCGCTTGCGCATCGCCGGTGCGGGCTGGAATCCCTGTTCGATGAAATGCAGGATTGCCATCACCGCGACGCGCTCGCCCGGTTGCAGGCACCAGCGGAAGCGCATGGATTGTTGGTCGCGATACTGTGGCTCGTCCGACCACTTCAGCACGGTGGTGCGGTGCACCCGGTCCAGTCCCGTGTATTCGAAACGCAACTCGTCGCCGCGGATTTCGCGCTTGCAGGCCGGGCCATCGTGGCGGCGGCGCATGCCGCGTACCTCGAAGATGTCGCGGAAATCCGCGGCCGTGCTGATCGCCAGTTCGATCGAATGCGGTTCGACATCGTGGTTGCCGATCTCGTAGACGATTTCGCAGCAGCCTGCGTGGATGGCCGCGCGCTTGCGCAGGTGCAGCGCGTCCTTGGGCAGTTCGCCGGATTCCTCGTTGGTGAGATCCACCACCAGGGTGAGGTTGTCGTCGGCGACGGTGGAAGTGAGCAGCACCGGGCGCACGCCGTTGAGGTGCGCCTGCAATCGCGACAGGTAACGCGTGTCGCGATGATAGATGCCCATCGAGCCGCCCTCGGCGCCGTTCGCGTCGCCCCAGCGATCGAGCACCGCGAAGGTATCGGCGTGGTTGAGCGTGTAGGTGGCCGCATCCGCATCGGCATGCGCGGAATGCGAGGCGATGTGATACGGGTCGGGCGAACGTTGCGAGGTCGCGGCGTTCATGAGGCGCCCGCCTGCAGCCCGCTGCCGAGGACCTGGGTGCGCCGCGGCAGCCGGTTTGCGAGAACCGCGCGGTAGGCCGCGACATAGTCGGACGCCATGCGTTCGGCCGTGAATCGCTGCTCGAACACGCGCCGGCATTCGCCGCGGCTGATTTCATGCACGCGGCGCACCGCGCTCACCGCCGCCTCGATCGAGTCCACCAGAAAACCGCTGCGCCCGTGCTCGATGATCTCGGGGACCGAACCTTGCGCATAGGCGATCACCGGCGTGCCGCAGGCCAGCGCCTCGATCATCACCAGCCCGAAGGGTTCGGGCCAATCGATCGGGAACAACAGCGCGGCTGCATGCGCCAGCAGTTCCTGCTTCTGCCACTCGTTCGCTTCCCCCAGGAACTCCACGCCCGCCTGGTCCAGCAGCGGACGCACCGACTGTGCCACGTAGGCCGCGTCGGCATCGTCGATCTTCGCCGCGATCTTCAGCGGCAACCCCGCGCGACGCGCGATCTCGATCGCACGATCCACGCGCTTTTCCGGCGAGAGCCGGCCGATGAAGGCGAGGTAGCCGCCGTCGCCGGGTCCGGCGTGCAACAGGTTGCGCGGAAGGCCGTGGTGGATGGTGCGCAACCACGCGGCTCGCGGCCACGGCTTGCGTTGCGCCTCGGAGATGGAGACCAGCGGCGAGTCCGGGTAGCGCGCATAGAACTGCGGCGGATCGAAATCCAGCCGGCCGTGCAGCGTGGTCAGGTGCGGCGGCAGGCATGCCTCCAGCGGAAAATGCAGGTAACCGCCGTGGAAATGGACCACGTCGAAGTCGGCGGCCTGGTCCAGCACCGCCTGGAATTGCAGCGTCCACCACAATTGCGGATCGCATACGCCGTGCTGGCCGCGCAGGGCCTGCGGAGAGCACGCGCGCAGCTTCACCCGCGCGGTGGAATCGCCGGATGCGAACAGGGTGACTTCATGTCCCGCCGCGACGAGCGCTTCCGACAGGTAGGCGACCACGCGCTCGGTGCCGCCGTATTGATGCGGCGGCACCGATTCCGCCAGCGGCGCGACCTGCGCGATGCGCAGGTTTTCGAGCGCGGGCAGCCCCTTGCCCCGCGTGTGCGCGCGCGGCCATCCCGGGCCGCCTCTCTCGCGGGATTGCGAGACAGTGCTCATGGCGATTTCGGGCGGCGGCAAAACTTTTCTGCGCGCGCGCAAAAAATTCGGATGGCCCTTTGTACGTTGCGGACGTGAAATGCGTGTTCGGCGCCATGGTCCATGTATGTCTGCGACGGCGCGAGGCTCGCCGCCTCACCCGTGCCGCCGCGAAGTGCTTTGCTCATGCGCGGTTCTTCGATGTTGCCTCCTGCGGGTGCAGCACGAAGCACACCAGAGTTGGAATGGCGACCCCGGCCCGGCATCGGCGCGCGCTGGCATGGATCGTGATGCGCCCGCGATATCTGCAGAGCACGGAGCTGAACATGCGCACGATGCGATTCAGGCTGGATGGCGAGCCCGAACGGGTCGGCACGTTGCTCGCGCTGGCGCGCGGACTGGATGGCGTCGACCGGGTGGAGGAAGTTGCGGACGAGGAGCCGCACATGCACGAGGATTCCAGTTCCGCGGGCCTGCGCGCCGAAACCGCCGGTTCCGATTTCCACGACGTCGAGATGCACGCACTGGACGCGCAGTCGGCCGACCAGGCGCGCGGAGAGGTGCAAAGGCTGGCACGCCGCCTGGGAGTGGCGGTCGAATTCGTCGAGCGGTTTTGAAGCGAATCAGGCGTCGGCGCACGCCGAGCGCGCAGCAGCTTGGCGACCGCTCACTCGGCGAGGCGTTCGTTTTCCTCCACCGGATCGCCCAGCAACTCGTCGCCGATCAACTCCTGCGAGCGATAGCGCAGCAGACGGTTGTAGATCGTCTTGGCGGTGATGCCCAGCGCACGCGCGGCCTGGCGCTTGTTGTTGTTGAAATGCGCCAGGGTCTTCAGCAGCATCTCGCGTTCGACGTCATCGAAGGTCATGCCGACGGTGAAGCGGATCGCGCCGTCGCTGCCGCCGCTCGGTCGCATCGGCTGCTCTGGCTCGGGCTGCACCTCGATTTCGCCGTTCTCGCCGGCCATGATGTAGTGCCGTTGCACGGCATGGCGCAATTCGCGCACGTTGCCCGGCCAGGCGCGTTCCGAGAGCTTGCGCAGCGCGTCCGGGCTGAAACTTTTCGCGGTGCCGTAACGCTCGTTGAGGCGATCGAGGAAGTGGCGCGCCAGCAGCGGGATGTCTTCGCGCCGCTCGCGCAACGCCGGTACCTGCAACGGGAATTCCAGCAGGCGGAAATACAGATCCGAGCGCAGATTGCCGCTTGCCACCGCGCGCTGCGGATCGCGGTTGGAGGCGGCGATCACGCGCACGTCGATCGGCAGTTCGCGCGAACCCCCGACCCGCGTGAGCGTGCGCGTCTCGATCACGCGCAGCAGATAAACCTGCAAGGCCGGAGGCATCTCGGTGATCTCGTCCAGGAACAGCGTGCCGCCCTGCGCCTGTTCGAAGTAGCC
>DASSFA010000132.1:0-5045 GCA_035694895.1 Rhodanobacteraceae bacterium
TTCGCATTGGACGACCAGGCCGCCGCGCGCGGCGAGCCGCACGTGCTGGACCACGAGTTCATCGCGCAGCACACGCATGGCTTCGAGGAATTCGCCGCCTGTGTGCGCGCACAGGACTGGAATGCGATCGAGACCGCTTCCGGCTTGAAGCGTGCGGCCCTCGAGCAGGCCGCGCGCACCTACGCGCAGTCGAACGCCGCGATCGGCATCTACGGAATGGGCCTGACGCAGCACCGTTTCGGGGAGCACAACCTGCACATGATCGCCAACCTGCTGCTGTTGCGCGGCAACGTCGGCAAGCCCGGTGCGGGGCTGTGCCCGGTGCGCGGACATTCCAACGTGCAGGGCCAGCGCACGGTCGGCATTGCCGACGATCCGAAACTGGTACCGCTGGATCGCCTCGCCGAGCTGTACGGTTTCGAACCGCCGCGCGAGCCGGGCCTGAAGACGGTGGAAGTCTGCCGCGGCGTGCTGGACGGAACGGTACACGCGTTCATCGGCCTCGGCGGGAATTTCCTGCGCGCGATTCCCGACAGCCCGCGTGTGGAGGAAGCCTGGCGCAGGCTGCGGCTCACGGTGCAGATCGCCACCAAGTTGAACCGCTCGCACCTGATCAACGGCGAGGTCGCGTACCTGCTGCCGTGCCTGGGCCGCATTGACGTGGACATCCAGGATGGCAAGCCGCAGGCGGTCAGTACCGAGGATTCCACCAGTTGCATCCACGGCTCGGTCGGCAAGCACACGCCGGTCAGTCCGCACTTGCTTTCGGAACCGAAAATCGTGGCGGAGATGGCGAAGGCCACGCTGCCGCCGAATCCGAAGGTGCCCTGGGACGAATGGGTCAACGACTACTCGAAGGTGCGCGATGCCATCGAGCAGACGTATCCCGAACAGTTCAAGGATTTCAACGCGCGCATGTTCACGCCGGGCGGTTTCCATCGGCCGAATGCCGCGCGGCATCGCCAGTGGAAGACCGAGACCGGCAAGGCGAACTTCATTTCGCCGCCGGGCTTGAGCGCAACCGGCTTCGACGACGCACCCGGGCGGTTGCGACTGGTGACGCTGCGCTCCAACGGCCAGTTCAACACGACCGTGTATTCGAACGACGACCGCTTCCGCGGCGTGCACGACACCCGCATGATCGTATTCATGAATCCGGCCGACATCGAGCGCTTCAACCTGCGCGACGGGCAGGAGATCACGCTGGTGTCGGACGCGGGCGATGACGTGCACCGCGAGGTGCGCGGCCTGCGCGTGGTCAGTTACGACATCCCGCAGGGCTGCATCGGTGGGTACTACCCGGAGTGCAATGCGCTGATCCCGTTCTGGCATCACGCGCAGGAAAGCAAGACGCCCGCGGCGAAGTCGGTGCCGGTGAGGATCGTGGCGTAGGGCGGGGATACCGCCCCACGCGCCAGTGCAAAAACGGATTTACGCCGCCTCGGGCATTCCCGCAGCAATCGCTGCATGCGCCCGCCGCAGCGATGCTTCGCGCTGCTCGGCGCCGAGGTTCAGGCCTTCGGCGCGCACGAATTCCACGTCAGTGATGCCGATGAAGCCGAACACGTGGCGAAGGTAGTTCTCCTGGAAGTCCACGGCTTTCGCCGCGCCTTCGCTGTAAATGCCGCCGCGCGACGAGGCGATGATCACGCGCTTGCCGCCGGCCAGGCCTTGCGGTCCGTTCTCCGTGTAGCGAAAGGTCTTGCCGGCGACGAGGATGCGGTCGACCCACGCCTTCAACTGGCTGGGAATGGTGAAGTTGTACATCGGTGCGCCGATCACCACGACGTCGGCGGCGAGGAACTCGTCCAGCACCTCGGCGTTGCGGCGCGCACAGGGATCGCTCTCGGCCAGCATCGGCGTGAAGTGCGGCAGGCTCTGGGCGGCGAGGTCGCGGTAATTCACAGGCGACCCGGGATGTTCGGCGTGCAGGCGCGCGACGATGGCCGCGCTCAACGCGCGCGAAGCGGAGTTCTCGCCCAGCACGCTGGAATCGATGTGCAGCAGGTTCATGGCAGTTCCTTGCAACAGGCCTTGATTGGCTGCACTCAAAGATAGGAACACGCCCGCGTTTCGATAAGATGGCGCGGCTCGAACGCATCGTTCACAGCGGAGAACGCCGTGGCTTCCACTCCACAACCCGTGCCGGACCTCAATGACCTGTATCTGTTCGCCGCGGTGGTCGAGCATGGCGGGTTCTCCGCGGCCGGCCGAGCGCTGAACATGCCGAAATCGCGGCTAAGCAAACGCGTTTCGCAGCTTGAGGACCGCCTGGGCGTTCGGCTGCTGCAGCGCACCTCGCGGCGCTTCGCGATCACCGAAGCCGGCGAACGTTTCTATCGCCATGTTGAAAGCATGGTCGGCGAGGCGCGCGCGGCGATGGAAGACCTGGAAAGCATGCGCGGCGAGCCCTGCGGCGTCGTGCGGATGAGCTGCCCGGTTTCGTTTGCGCAAAGCCTGCTGGCGCCACTGCTGCCGAAGTTCCTGGAGCTTTATCCGCGCGTGCGCTTGAACCTGCTCGCAAGCAACCGGCGCGTGGACGTGATCGGGGAAGGCTTCGACGTGGCCGTGCGCGTGCGCGACAAGCTGGATAGCGACGCGCAACTGGTGGCGCGCAGTTTCGGCGCCAGGCGCGTGGTGCTGGTGGCGAGCCCGCAATTCCTTGCTCAGCATGGTGAACCGAAGGCGCCGGAGGATCTTTCGAGCTTGCCGGTGCTGAGCATGTTCGAGCAGGAAGGCGACCAGGTCTGGGAGTTGTTCGATAGCAACTGCGCGGCGCGACGCGTGTCGGTCAAGCCGCGGCTCGTGTGCGGCGAATTCCGCGTGCTAATCGAGGCCGCACTCGCGGGCAGCGGCATCGCATGGTTGCCGGAAAGCGCTTGCGTGGAGGAACTGCGTAGCGGCCGCCTGCGGCAGGTACTTCCGGAATGGGGATTGCCACAAGGCATCCTGCACATCGTCTATCCCAGCCGGCGTGGCATGCTGCCGGCCGTGCGCGCGCTGGTGGACTTCCTGGTGGAAGCCTTCGAGCATTCGCCGGCATAGCGGGGGCATGGCGGTCGCGTGCTACCATCGCTGCGCTTTTCGCAGCCGGAATCGCGCATGCAAATTGAAACGAAATTGCCCAAAGTCGGCACCACGATCTTCACCGTCATGAGCCAGCTTGCGCTGGAGCACAAGGCGGTGAATCTGGGGCAGGGCTTTCCGGATTTCGAGCCGCCGCAGAATTTGCGCGACGCGCTGGCGCGCGCGATGAACGAAGGCCACAATCAGTACGCGCCGATGAGCGGCATCGCCAGGTTGCGCGAGCAGATCGCACTCGCCACCGAGCGTTACTACGGACGTAGGGTCAGCGCGGACACCGAAGTCACGGTCACGTCCGGGGCAACGGAAGCGATCTTCGCAGCAATCGCGGCCACGGTGCACGCGGGCGACCAGGTGATCGTGCTGGATCCGTGCTACGACTGCTACGAGCCCGCCATCGAACTGGCCGGCGCGCATGCGGTTCACGTGCCGCTGCGCCTGCCGGACTTCGCGGTGGACTGGCAGCGCGTGCGCGACGCGGTCACGCCGAAGACGCGGCTGATCATCATCAACACGCCGCACAATCCTTCCGGCGCGATCTTCACGCAATCCGACCTCGACGCGCTCGCGGAGATCGTGACCCGGCACGGGCTGCTTGTACTCTCCGACGAAGTCTACGAACACATCGTCTATGACGGCGCGCAGCACATGAGCGTGCTGCGCAAGCCGGAACTGGCCGAGCGTAGCCTGGTCGTGAGTTCGTTCGGCAAGACCTGGCATTGCACCGGCTGGAAAGTCGGCTACTGCGTCGCGCCGAAACTGCTCACCGCCGAATTCCGCAAGGTTCACCAGTACCTGACCTTTTGCACCTTCCAGCCGGCTCAGTGGGCCTTCGCGGAGGTGATGGAGAACGACCCGCAGCACGTGGCGGATCTCGCTTCGTTTTACCAGGCCAAGCGCGACCGCTTCCGCGAGTTGCTGGCAGGTTCGCGATTCAAGCTGCCGCACGTTTCCGGCAGCTACTTCCAGCTCGCCGACTATTCGGCCATCCGCGACACGGACGACCTGAATTTCTGCGAATGGCTGGTGCGCGAGGCGGGCGTGGCGGCGATCCCGGTGTCGGCGTTCTACGAAACCGCGCCGGATGCCAAGCTGGTGCGCTTCTGCTTCGCAAAAAGCGACGAGACACTGGTTGCCGCGGCGGAGCGTCTATGCAGCCTCTGAACGTCTCGCTGGTGCAGGGCGACACCCGCTGGCACGACCCGGCCGGCAATCGCGAGCACTACGGCGCGCTGATCGCGCCGCTGCACGGCCGCACCGACCTGATCGTGCTGCCGGAGACCTTCACCAGCGGCTTCTCCAACGAGGCGATCGCCCACGCGGAAACCATGGACGGTCCGACCGTCGCGTGGCTGCGCGAGCAGGCGAAAGCGCTGGACGCGGCGATCACCGGCAGCGTGCAGTTGCGCGTGGGTGGGGACGTCTTCAACCGCCTGCTGTTCGTGACGCCCAATGGCGAGGTTCGACATTACGACAAGCGCCACCTGTTCCGCTACGCCGACGAACACAAGCGCTACGCGTCCGGGCGCGAGCGGCTGGTCGTGGAATGGCGCGGCTGGAGGATCTGTCCGCTGGTCTGCTACGACCTGCGCTTTCCGGTGTTCTCGCGCAACCGGCACGATCCGCAACGCGGCTTCGACTACGACCTGCTCGTGTACGTCGCGAACTGGCCTTCGCCGCGCGCCTACGCTTGGAGCACGTTGCTGCGCGCGCGGGCGATCGAGAACCTGAGCTACTGCGCGGGCGTCAACCGCGTCGGCGTGGACGGCAACGGCCACGAATATGCCGGTGGCAGCGCGGTGCTGGATTTCCTGGGCGCACCGTTGTCGGAAGACAGCGACCAGGAGCTGGTGACGACGACCACCCTGTCGGGTGCAGACCTGACGGCCCATCGCGAGCGCTTCCCGGCGTGGATGGACGCGGATGCGTTCACGCTGGGCTGATGGTAGGAGCGCGCCGGC
>DASSFA010000133.1:0-6267 GCA_035694895.1 Rhodanobacteraceae bacterium
TTTTCGAATATTCCATCAGCACCGGGTGCTCCTCGCCGCAGGCGAAGCACCAGCTCGCGAACACGTTGATCAGGTACGGCTTGCCGAGCAGGTCGGCCTTTCGCACGCGCTGCGCCGGATCCTGCAGCCGCGGCAGGTCGAAGGCGGGCGCGGCCTTGCCGATCAGCGGCGAGGGCACATAGCGCGCGTCGTGGTGCTGGTTCCAGACGATGCCGACGCCGAACAGCGCCACCAGCAATGCGAACACGACGAACGGAATCAGACGCGTGTTCATGCGTTCTGTTCCGCAGGCAGCACGGGCAGCGCCGGCACGGTTTCCGGCTGCTGCGCTTCGCCGCGCAGGCGGAAGCGCTTGTCCGCTGCGGCGCAGAAGCCGCCGATCATCATCAACAAGCCGCCGGCCCAGATCCAGCGCACGAACGGCTTGTCGTAAACGCGCACTGCCCAGGCACCGTTGCCGAGCGGATCCCCCAGCGAAACGTAAAGGTCGCGGAACACGCCCGGATGGATCGAAGCTTCCGTCTGCACCTGGCCGCGCGGATAGGTTCGTTTCTGCGGGTGCAGGGTGACGACGAGATTGCCGTCCTTCGAGACTTCGACGGTGCCCTGCTGCGCCAGCCAGTTGGGGCCCTGCGTCTCGCCGACGCCGTCGAAACGGAAGTCGTACGCGCCGACGTGCACGGTTTCGCCGGGCGAGAGCGCGACGTCCTGCTCGATGCTCAGGCTGCGCGTCAGGATCGCACCGGCGATGAACACGCCCACGCCGACATGCGCGAACAGCATGCCCGCCATCTCCAGTGGGTAGCGTTTGCCGCGCGGCGCTTCCTTCCAGCGTTTGATCGCATAGAACGCCGTGCCCGCGAGCACGTAGGTGGAAGCGGTCACGCCCAGCAGCGGCATGAAGCCGCGCGCGCCCAGCACCCAGCCGATGATGCCGGCCAGCACCGCAAGCCCGACGATGCGCGCGAGCCCTCGTTTCCAGATCGCGATGTCGGCGTTGCCCCAGCGCGACAGCGGCGCGAACGGCAGCGCCAGCACCAGCGGCGTCATCAGCAGCATGAAAAGAAAGCCGAAGTAGGGCGGGCCGACCGAAATGCGGCCTATGTTCAAAGCCTCCCCGACCAGCGGATACAGCGTGCCAAGCAACACGGTCGCGGCGGCCACAGTGAGCATCAGGTTGCCAACCAGGATCAGCGTTTCGCGCGAGGCCAGTGCAAAGGGCTTGCCGCCGGCCACTTTCGGCGCACGCAACGCATACAGCAGCAGCGAGCCGCCGACCACGACGGCGAGGAAGCCGAGGATGAACACGCCGCGCTTCGGGTCGGCTGCGAACGAATGCACGCTGGTCAGCACGCCCGAACGCACCAGGAAGGTGCCGAGCAGCGAAAGCGAGAACGCAAAGATCGCCAGCAGCAGGGTCCATGCACGCAACCCGCCGCGCTTGTCCGTGACAGCCTGCGCGTGGATCAGCGCGGCGCCGACCAGCCATGGCATGAAGCTCGCGTTCTCGACCGGGTCCCAGAACCACCAGCCGCCCCAGCCCAGCTCCGAATACGCCCACCAGCTTCCGGCGACGATGCCCGCGGAGAGAAAGCCCCACGCGACGTTCGTCCAGGGACGCGACCAGCGCACCCAGGTGGATTGCAGTTCACCGCCCAGCAGTGCGGCGATCGCGAAGGCGAAAGCCACGCTGAAGCCGACATAGCCCATGTACAGCACCGGCGGATGCATGATCAGGCCCGGGTCCTGCAGCACCGGATTGAGGTCCACGCCGTCCATCGGCGCAGGAATCAAGCGTGCGAACGGATTGGAAGTCGTCAGCGAGAACAGCAGGAAGCCGAACGCGACGAAACCGAGCACGCCCAGCACGCGCGCGTAGAATTTTTCCGGCAGCTTGCCGCCGAATGCCGCGACCGCCAGCGTCCACACGTCGAGGATCAGCACCCACAGCAGCAGCGAACCTTCGTGCGCGCCCCACACCGCCGAGAAGCGGTACCACCACGGCAATTCCAGATTGCTGTTCTGCGCGACGTAGGCGACCGAGAAATCCTGCACCAGGAATGCCCAGGTCAAAATCCCGAACGCGAGCGCCACGAACACGAACTGTCCGACGGCAAGCGAACGCGCGGTCGCCATCAGCGGCTTGCTGTCGCGCCACGCACCGACGATCGGCAGTACGCATTGCAGGCCGGACAGGATGAGCGCGAGGATCAGCGCGAGCTGGCCGAGTTCGGGGGTCATTGCGACTTTGCTGCTGATTTTCCTTCCCCAGCTTGCGGAGGAAGGTGCCCGGAGGGCGGATGGGGGCTGTCAGCCGATTCGCCCCCACCCCGACCCTCCCCCGTGAACGGGGGAGGGGGAGAAGCGGCAGGCACCTTGTGCGCGGCTTTTGCCTTCGCGATCGCGTCGGCGACTTCCTTCGGCATGTAGGTCTCGTCGTGTTTCGCCAGCACCTGCGTGGCGGTGAACCGGCCACCGCTCATGTGACCAGTCGTGACCACGCTCTGGCCTTCGCGGAAGAGATCGGGAAGGATGCCGGTGTATTGCACGGGCATGTCGTGGAAGCGGTCGGTGATGGTGAAGTCGGTGGTGAGCGTGCCGGAAACGCGATGCACGCTGCCTTCCTTCACGATCCCGCCCAGCCGGAACGCGGCGCTCGCGGGCGCCTTCCCGGCTTCCACTTCGGACGGTGAATACAGGTAGGTCATGTTCTGCTGCAGCGCGAAAACGGTAAGCGCCGCAGCGACGCCGACCGCCAGCACGATCAGCGAGATCACGATCAGGCGGCGCTTGCGGACCGGATTCATGCGGAGGCGCCCTCGCGCGGCGCAGGCGTTTGTGCCGAGCGCTGTCGCCGAAGCTGCTCGCGCGCGATACGCCCGCGCAATTCGTTCAACAACTGGCGGCGGCGCAACACCGGCGCGATCCAGTCCCAGGCGAGCACGGCGAAGAACACCGCGTACGCGGGCCACACGTACATCGCGTAACCACCCATTGCGATCCACTCAGACATGTTTGGGCGAGGCTCCATGTTCGAACTTCGCAGAACAACGCAATGGATGCACGCTTCCACAACCCCCGACGATTCTTTGCCGGCAAAGAATCGTCTGCCCCCTTGACTCAAGGGGGCGAGTGAATCCGGCACCGATGAGAACCATGTTGCTCATTTCGGGTTCTCCGCGATCAATGCGCGCGCCCACTCCTTTCCGCCTTCCACTGAGAGCAAGCCGACGCGCGCACGGTTCAACAGGCTGGCGAAGAAATACAGGTGCGTGGCGAGCGCCATCAGCAGCAGCGGCCAGAGCATGTCCGGCGCGATCTTCGACTTGCCCAGCAGGTTGACGGTCTGGCCCTGGTGCAGCGTATTCCACCAGATCACCGAGTAGTGCACGATCGGAAGATTGACGATGCCGACCAATGCCAGCAGCGAGGCCGCGCGCGCGGCCCGGCGGCGGTCCTCGATCGCGTTGAACAGCCCGATCACGCCGAGATACAGGAACAGCAGCACCAGTTCGGACGTCAGTCGCGCATCCCAGGTCCACCACGTGCCCCACATCGGCTTGCCCCAGAGCGAGCCGGTAATCAGCGTGATCAGCGTGAACGCGGCGCCGATCGGCGCGCATTCCATCGCGATCACCTCTGCCAGCTTGATCCGCCAGACCATCGCGATCAGCGCGGCCACCGCCATGGAGGCATAAATGAACAGGCTCATCCACGCGCTCGGCACGTGGATGAAGATGATGCGGTAGGCATCGCCCTGCTGGTAATCGGCGGGCGCCAGCACCAGGCCGCCGTACAGCGCGACGGCGCCGAGCGCGATTGCGCTCCACAGGAACCACGGGCGCAGCGTGCCGGCAAAGCGGTAGAACACCGGCGGCGAGGAGAGCTTGTGCAACCAGAGAGGCAAGAATGAACGCGACATTTCAACCTCGCCCGATTTGCAGTCCCCTTGAGTCAAGGGGGCGATCCTTCGCGAAGCAAAGGATGGGGGTTGTGGAAGTATGGCCCGCTCCCAGCGGAGCGCCAGCAACAACGATTTCGGAACAGGCAATCATCAGACTTCGGCGGCGATGCGCAGGGCTGCCGCGCTCGCGAACGGCGCCAGCACCAGCGCCAGGATCAGGGCCGCGGCCAGCCACAACAGCGGGGCGAGGTACGGCAGACCGGATTGCGCCGCCGCCACGGCGCCCGCGGCGAAGATCACCACCGGCACGGCCAACGGCAGCAGCATCAAGGCCAACAGTATAGCCGAGCGGCGCGTGCCGGCGGTCAGAGCCGACAGGATCGCGCCCAGCAATGCGAGCAGCGGCGTGGCCAGCAGCAGCGCGACGATCAGCACCGGCAGCACTTGCGCGGGGAGGCGCAGCAACACGGCCAGCAGCGGCATCACGATGATCAGCGGCAACGTGGTCGCGGCCCAGTGCGCCAGCACTCGAACCAGCACCAGCAGCGGCAAGGGTTGCGGCGCGAGCAGCATCTGTTCCAGCGAACCGTCTTCCAGGTCGCCGCGGAACAGCGATTCCAGGCTCGGCAGCATCGCCAGCAGCACCGTGACCAACAGCACGCCGCCGCTGATGCGCGCCAGCAGCGCGTCTTCAGGGCCAAGCGCAAAGGGGAACAGGCTGACCACGATCAATGCGTACAGCACCGGGAACAGCGCGTCGGCACGTCGCCGCCAGGCCAGCAGCAGTTCGCGCCGCAGCAGTGCACGTACCGCCGCGGACGTGCCGGGCGTGCGGATCGCCGCCTGCGACGTTTGCACGATGCTGGCCGTGTTCATGCGGCCAACTCCAGACGCACGTGTCGCGCACGCGGATCGGCGAAGCGCACCGCGCCGTGGCTGGTCAGCAACGTTGCACCGCCGCGCGCGCAATGCGCCGCGACCAGCGCATTGACCATCTCGATGCCGCGCCGATCCAGGTTGGCGTAGGGTTCGTCGAGCAGCCACAGCTCGCCCGGCAGCAGCGCCAGCCGCGCCAGCGCCGCACGTTTCTTCTGTCCGGCGGAAAGCATGCGCAACGGCGTGTCGGCGTAGATCGCGAGGTCCACCTGCTCGAGCGCGGACGGAATGCCGGCGCCTTCGCGCGTGCCGTACAGGCCGGCGAGAAACGCCAGGTTCTCGCACGGCGAGAGGTCGTTCTTCAGCCCGAGCTGATGGCCGAGGAACACCATCCGTCCGCGCAGCGCGCCATGATCCAGCGGCTGGCCATCCAGGCGGATCTCGCCCGCGCTGGCCGGCAGCAGGCCCGCCAGCACGCGCAGAAGCGTGGTCTTGCCGGAGCCGTTGTCGCCTTCCACCAGAAGGGTCTCGCCGCGGCCCAGCGCGAAATCCAGCGGCCCGAACACGGCCTCGTCGTTGCGCGCGAAGGCGAGGCCTTGCACGTCGAGGATGGGATCGGCGCTGGCGGGCAGGGGAATAGGCATGGCGCGAACGGGGCTAACCGCGCATTGTCCCAGTCGCGGCGCGGCGTTGTCCATGATCGACGTCAGGAGCGCAGCTTCGCGCGACAGCCGTCACGGGCTACCAGAGCTCGCACAGCTCGGCGTTGCCGTACCCGACCCCGCGTACGATCGCGGCCTGTTCAAAACGACGCCCGAGCGCGCCGAGCGCGGCGAAATCCAGTCCGGCGACGAACAGGCCGGGCTCGCGCCACTTGGGGTCGCCCGTGCCGACGCCGACACCCGCCCGCGGCGTGGCCCCGAGTCCACGCAGTGCGGCCAGCAATTCGCGCTGCGCCGCGCGGTTGCGTTCGCGTGATGCCTGTTGTGCGAATGGATTCCAGGCGGTGACGAAGCCCCACGGCGTGTGTTCGTTTACGAGGCCGTGAAGCTCGCGCGGCAGCGGTGCGCCGACGCAGATCAACGTCCAGCCGCCTCGCGGCAGGCGTACGCGGTACTCGGTGAGCAGGAACTCGCGCAGCGTGCCCGGCGGAATCGGCATTGGCCTTAGAGCGGCAGCGGCGGCAGTTCGGCGCGTACGCGCTCGGCGGCCGCGTCCAGGTCCACGTCCTCGACACGCGACTTGCCGGCGAGCAGCGATTCGAGCAAGGCGTCCTGTTCGCGCCCGCGTTGCAGGCAATACGCGTAGGGCAGGTGGGTGAAGGTGACCATCCGGTAACGCGACATGAAATGCGTCGGCACGTGCTCGGTGAGTGCGGCGGTCAGCGAGCGCTTCAGCAGGTAATGCGGGTCGGCCACGCCGTCGCGCATCTCCACGTAATTCTCCAGCGCCATCGCGGCGATCGCATCGGCATTGGGCTTGCGTGT
>DASSFA010000134.1:0-5501 GCA_035694895.1 Rhodanobacteraceae bacterium
GCACGTAGGCGTAGCCGATCAGCGCCAGCGCGCACCAGAACACGATTGCGCTCATCGGTGCGCGGACCCCAGCAGCCGCGCACGCATGCGCTCGTAACGGGCATTGCCGAGCACGCGCTTGGGAAAATAGAGCGCGCGGTAGCGCAAGGCCGCGGCGCGCGGTATCCATCCGCGCCACTGCACCAGCGCGGCGAAATGCTCCATCGACATTTCACGTGTGATCGCGATGCGTTCGCGGCAATCGCCTGCCGGCGCACCGCGATTGACCCCCGGCATCGACGTCAGTACCAGCCGGTAACCCGCGCGCAACGCCGCATCGCGTTCGCGCGTGCCGCCGCGGCCGCCGGGCAGGGCGATCGCGCGCACTTCGCGTTCGCACAGGGCTTCCAGCCGGTGCTTGCTGATCGTCAGTTCGGAGTGCAGCGTCGCGTCGTCCAGGTCCTCCAGCAACCGGTGCGTGCGCCCGTGCGACTGCACGCCCATGCCGGCCCGCGCCAGCACGCGCACGTCGTTGGCCGAAACCATCCCGTGCTGGCCGATGAAATCCGACGTGATGCAGAATTCCGCCACCATCTTGCGCGCGCGCAGCAGCGGCAGGGCGATGGTGCGGTTGCTCGCATCGCCGTCGTCGAAACTGATCACGATGCTCTTTTCGGGCAGCGGCTCTTCGAGCTGGTCCAGTCGCACCGTGTGGTAGCCGAGTGCGCACAGCCAGTCCAGATGTTGAGCGAACTCGCGCGGGCGTACGCTGTAGACCGGATCGAAACCCGGCGCACGGGCGTCGGCGTGGAGGCCGTGATACATGAGGATGGGCAACATCACGCGGTTCTCCGTGTGCGCAGCCAGTCGAGGATCCCGCTGGTCTCGCTGAAGAAAAGCGCGCGCGAGAATTGCCGCAGGGGCGAGTGGAAGCGCCGTTCATGGATGTTGTGCCGACGCAGCCGGTAGGGGTCAGCGCCGGGACGATTCACGCCTTCGACGGTGCTGACCGCGGTGGCGAAACCGGCGCCGCGGACCAGTTGCACGTCGCGCTCGCCGAAATCGTCGGGGCCGCCGTTCGGGTAGGCGAAATGCCGCGGCGGCGCGACATGGCGGCTGACCGAATCGCGGGAGCCGAGGACTTCCTCCCGCGCATCGACTTCTCCGATCCGGCTCAGGATCGCGTGGTGCACGGTATGCGCACCGATCTCGATCCCCGCCTGGTGCAAGCGCTGGGCTTCCGCCCAGTCCAGCATGTCCGACGCCGGCGTGCCCGGCGCCGGATCGAGCCGGTCGCAGATCGCCGCGACGGAACGTTCCAGCACGGCCGCCGGCAAGGGTTTCAGGCGTTCGACGATGGCGTTCAGGAAATCGGCCGCGGAGCGATCGTCATCGAGGCTCCAGCGGCCCAGCGAGATGTCTTCGAGATCGATCCGGCCGTTGCGTCGCGCGGCGACGGCGGCCGCCAGCCGATAGGCCCAGATGGGTTCGCCGCCGACGTGACCGGTGGCGAGGTAGACCACGGCAGGCGGCGGTTCGGGAGCCTCCAGCAAGGCAAGGTTGTCGCGATAGCCGTCATCGAACGTCAGGACGTAGCGGGTGCCGGGACTCCCGGCCGTCAAGGCCTGCAGCCCGGCGTCCAGCCCGGTCAGGTAGTTGCCGCGGCGCAGCCAGCGCAGGATGGCCGCGAATTTCGCGCGCGTGATGGACAACGGATACGGATCGGCCTCGTCGCGGATGCGATGGAACATCAGGATCGCGAGCGCCGGGCCGCGCAAATGCCGGTACAGCGCGTCCGCTCCGCTGTAATGGCAGAGCATCGCGGCAGCCCAGCGCGCGAGCAGGCGCAGGTTGCTAGGCATGCTTCAGCTCGCGCCTCCGTTGCGCCGAAGGTCTGGCGGGTGTCGTCACGGGCGGGTTCTCGGCGAGCGCGAACTCGCGCGCCTTGAGAACGAGCGCGAGATACACCCAGAAATAGCCGATCATCTGCGAATAGGTGAAGCGGTCGCCCCAGATGTTGGCGATGACCAGCGCCACCCATGCAGCGCACATTCCGAGCCCCAATGCGTAAGCCAGGCTACCCGGTGGCGAATCGCGCATGCAGCGCCAACAGGCTCGCGCCATGGACAGGAACAGCCCCACCACGATCAGGAAGCCGATGGCACCCTTTTCCACCAGCTCACGCACGAAGAAGTTGTGGGTGTCCATCTTGTAGGGGTTGTAGTCGGCGAAGGTCCGGTAACCGGTGCCGACCAGCGGGTGCATCTGGAAATGCTCCCAGGCGACGTCCCAGAACACGTAGCGCATCTGCGTGCTCACGTCGGACTGCGGCCCCTCGAGATGGGTACTGTCGAAGCGCTCCACTACCGCGTTGGGAAGAAAGCTGGGCACGATCAGCAGCCCGAATATCACGGGCAGCACCATCTTCTTGCGGCCACGCCACAGCAGCATCATGCATACGCCGCCGATCAGGATGGTCGCGTAGCCGGTGCGCGAATACGTCCACAGCAGGGACAAGAGCATGCAACCGATGCACACCAGCAGTAGCGCGCGCCACCGGCGCGGCCACTTGGTGGCGATCAACAGTGCACACAGCACCAGCGCCGAAGTCACGCAGAATGAAGCGAACTCGTTGGAGCCGATCGTCGTGAAGGAACCGGAGATGCGTGCCTTGTCGCTGTAATGCCAATGCGCCACGCCGGAATGCTCGCCGTGCGTGACACGCAGGATGTATGGCAGCGACAGGAACGTCGCAAGCAGTACGCGCTTCAGCGAAGTCCAGTCCGTGACACTCATCTGCACGATGAACAGCAGGAGCACGCCGATGATCGAATCCTTCAACGCGTTGAAGCGCAGCATGTCGGTCGGGGTCGGGAACAGCGACAGGCCGATCAGCAGGGTCACGAAGCTCCAGCCCAGGTACAGCCACACCCAGCGGTAGAGGCCGGTCCAGCGCACGAGCTTGCCGCCCGCGTACCAGGCGCCGATCAGCGACAGCGCGAAGCCGACGTTGAGGAAATTGATGCCGCCCGGGATCTGCGGCAGGTGCCCGGTCTGGATGTTCTCGAGCGGCAGCAGGAACAGGAAGAGGTACAGGAACCAGTTGTTCCTGGTTTTCCGCGCGGTACTCGCATCCTGGACGGAACGTGCCTGGATGGGAATGGAGGTCGAGCGCTCAAGCCATTGCATAGTCGTTGCCGTTGCGAATGTTGCGATAGACGGTTGCGTAGTCGCGCGCCATGCGCGCGACCGAATAACGTTCGAGAACCCGTTGCCGCAGGTCGGGCCGCACGGGGTGGTTGTCGTTGCAGGCCGAAAGCATCGCGGTCGCCAGCGCCTCGACGTCGCCGGGAGGCACCAGGGCGGCACGCAGGCCGCTCAGCACCTTCGGAATCTGGCCGACTGCGGTGCTGACCAGCGGCCGCGCTGTCGCCATCGCCTCAAGCAGCGCGAGCGGCAGGCCTTCGGTCAATGAAGGCAGCACGAAGCAGTCGAGCATCGGATAGAAGTGCTCCAGATCGTCGCGGGCACCGAGCAGGCGCACGTGGCCCTCGATGCCCAGCTCGCAGGCGTGCGCGAGCATGGCGGCATGCAGCGGGCCATCGCCGGCCAGCACGAGCCAGCAGCGAGGAAGTTGTTCCAGCACCTTGGCGAATGCATCCAGCAAGCCCAGGGGATTTTTTTCCGCGCTCAGGCGCAATGCGCTGCCGAACACGAACGCATCTCCGGGAACGCCGCAGGCTGTCCGTGACAGAGCCTCGATGTCCGGACGAAAACGTCCGGTATCCACGCCGTTCTCGATCAGCTCGATCTTTTCCGAGGGAACGCCGCCGGTCGCCAAGGCCGGCTGCATGGCCGCGGAAACGATGCAGACCCGGTCGAATCCGCGCATCAGCCGGCGCTCCAGGTTCTGGTACAGATTCAGGCGCCGCGTGCCCTCGACGTGGCCGTGCAGGGTCGAGACAATCGGCGTCCCGCCGGCACTGCAGGCCAGCCACGCGTAGAACGCGCTCTTGTAGCCGTGCACATGCAGCAGCGCGTTGGGATGCGCACGCAGTATCCGGCGCAGAGCTCGCACGGTCCTCCAGTCGAAGCGGCCGCGGCAGGGCAGCCTTTGCGCGGGAATCCCCAGCCGGCGCGCGCGCGCGTAGAGCGGCTGCTCGTCGAGGCGATAGTTGTCCAGGCAAAGCAGGGTGCTTTCCACGCCACGCCGGATCAGCGCGGGAATCAGGCCGAGCAACATCTGCTCGGCACCGTACAGTCCTGTGCCGGAATGCAGATGGAAGACATGCGGTTCAGCGCGCATCGGCAAGCTCCCGATAGAGCGCGAGATAGGCATCGGTCATCTTCTGCAGCGAGTGCCTTGCGCATACGCGTGCGCGCGCCGCCGCGCCCAACCGCGCGCGCCGCGCGACGTCGGGCAGCAGCTCCAGCAAGGCTTGGGCGAGCGCGGGCGGATTCAGCGGTTGCACCAGCACGCCGCAATCGGCATCCACCAGTTCCGGGTTGCCGCCCACATCCGTGGCCACCACCGGCAATCCGCAGGCCTGCGCCTCCAGGATCGCGTTGGACATCCCTTCGCTCTCGGAAGCCAGTGCGAATACATCCAGTGCCGGCAGAATATTCGCGACGTCGAGCCGCTCGCCGGCCAGGCGCACCGCGCCGGACAACCCGAGCGCGGCGATGCGGGTTTCGATCGCGCCACGCAGGCGGCCATCGCCCAGCAGCAACAGGCGCGCCTGCGGCAGCTCGGCGTACACGCGGGCGAAGGCGTCGATCAGATCGGCGTGCCGCTTGACCGGATTGAAATTCGCCACGCAGCCGATCAGCAAATCATGGGTCGCGTAGCCCAGTGACTCGCGCATGCGCATGCGCCGGGATGCATCCGCGGGTGCATAACGCCGGATGTCCACGCCATTCGGAATGCAGACGAGTCGCGATGCACATTTGCGCGGCAGTGAATCGAGGATGGCCTGGCTCGGCGCCACGACACAGTCGAAGCGGCGGTCCAGCCATCGCATGAGCGACCGTACCCGGCCCGATTTCAGGAACCCCATGTCGCGCCGGCTCGACAGCCGACGCGCCCTGCCCGGAAGCAGCGCGTTGATCAGATCGGCGCTTTCGTGCTGCGAGTGCACGATGTCGTAGTGGTTGCGTCGGACCAGCCGGTACACACGGACAATGGCCGCAAGCAGCCGGATCCGGCTTTCGCCGATCGGCTCGTGCGACAGCCTCACGTGTGGCGCGTCAAACGTCCCGAACGCGTCCGCCGGCGGTGCGGCGAGCTGCAGCACATCCACCTTGAAGGAATCGGTCGGCAGCCGCTCCAGCAGGTTGCGCAGGAAGCGCTCGCTGCCGCCGGACGTGAGCAATGCGGTATCGGTGATGATCAGGATCCGCAGGCGCTTCGCGAGACGACGGGAAGCGCCGCTTCGCTCGACGCGAGGACCGGCCGCGGCACGGTGGCGTCTTCTGAGTACCGCGGCCGCTTCTGCGACTCCGCTCCCGGGGTCTCTCGAACC
>DASSFA010000135.1:0-10706 GCA_035694895.1 Rhodanobacteraceae bacterium
TGCGGAAGCCGTAACTCAGATAAGCGGATTGATGCTGGAAGCCCAGCTCCAGCAACTCGCCGGAGCCCTTCGCGTCGTGGCTAGCAGCCATTGAGGCCATCAGCACGCCTGCGTTCCCCACCAGCCAGTCAGCGCCGAGCCCCGCGGTTTGCTGGCGGCGTGTGATCTCGGCGTGCGCTTCGCCCGTCAAAGTGTCTGAAAGCCCCAATCGTTCGGTGCCGACTGCGGTCAACCTGCCGTAATCGTTGCTGTCGAGCCCGTAGTTCTCGCGTTCGAATCCCAACTCGTAGGAAAAGTCGCGCAGGCCCCTGGCGAGCAGGTTGCTGCTCGCGTAGAACGGCTGCGTGACGACCTGCTCGCGGCCGAGCAGATCCGTCACCACCATGCGCGCCTCGCCCTGGCCGGTGACCACCGGCAGGTCCTGGATCGTGAACGGGCCGACCGGCACGTTGCGGCGCAGCCGCAACACGTTGTCCACGTAATAGTCCACCGTCGAAGGCGCGACCGCGACGCCCTTGAGCATCAACGTGGGCAGCGTGATGAAGGTCGGTTGCGTGGCGAAGTTGGTCGCCCATTGCACGCCGCCGAAGCGGATCGAACGGCCCCAGCTGCTGGCGCCGCTGATGCTGTCGCCGATGCGCAGGGACGCCATCTGCGCCGGGTGATCCTGGGTCCACGTCGTGTCCAGCCGCACGGTACCCGTGTGGCCATTCGCGTCGCGGGTGAGCATCGTGTTGTCGAGGTTGCCGTAACGGCCGAACACGTTCGCCTCCAACAGCGCACCGGCATCGGTGGAGCTGCGTTCGCGATCGGCGTAGACGTCGTAATTGAGATACGCGCCGGGCGGAGGAGGCGTCGGCTCGGCGGGTCCGCCGGAGGCGCCGCTGTATTGGCTCATCGCCAGCAAGCCCGGCGGCAAGCTGAGCTGCAGGGTTTCCTGGGCAAGGTCCACCCGATAACTGAGGCCCTGGATCGCCGAAAGCGGACAATAGTCTTCCCCCCCGTGTTTCACGCGCGGGATGTCGGCGATGCGGATCCGCCAGCGCTCCAGATCAGCCGCCGGAGACAGCATGTGTCCGGCAGAATCGCGCAACGCCAGCACGGTTTTCCTGGGCGTGCCGTTCAAATAGACCTCGAGCCAGGTCTCCTGCATTTCGCCCTGCGGCAGATTTGGAACCGCGCTCGGAGCCGGGGCCGTTGGAGCAGGCGTCGCTTTCGCCACCGCAGCTTCCGCCGGGGCAGATGCCGGCGGCGGAGGTGCAGGTGTCGACGGTGCGACTGCCGCTTGCGCCGGAGCAACCGGCGCAGATGCCGCTTGTGCAGGGGTCGTTTGCGTCAGCGCGGAAGGCGCGGATGCCGGGGCGCGCAGGGCCACGTCCGGAACCAGATCGATGATCAGGCGATCGCCCAGGCCATCTCCGGGTGGAAGGGTGAATACCTGCGGCGTGATCGGCTGGGTCGTGATCAGCACCAGATGGGTGTTCACGCCTTCGCGTTCCAGCCGAACCGCGCTCAGGTACGGATTGCGCTCGATCATGCCCGGCAGATCCGCCAGCACGGAATCTGCAACCATGTCGCCGAGGTCGATGGCCATCGGCGCGCCCGCGACGGTGGGCCGGATCAAGCCGGCGCGGATGGGCCGGTTCGACTCCAGCACCAGGCGCACCTGGTTGTCCTCCACATCCATGCGCACCGCGGTGACCCGGACGGGCGATCCGGGACCCCCGGACGGCGGCGAGGCAGCCATCGGGGGAGCGGCGGCGATCTCGGCGCGGCCGGGAAACAGATCTAGCACCAACCGGTCGGCGTGGTCCTTGTCGGGGTGCAGATTGAAAATCCGCGGAGCGATCCCGGGTGGCGTATCCAGTTCCAGCAACGTGCCGTCACCGCTCGGGCTGAGTTTGACCCCGCGAATGAAAGGATTGTTGGCACCGACCGCCTCGCGCAGGCCGAGCAGCGTCGGATTCAATGTCACGCCTTCCAGATCAACCTGCAATGCGCCGCTCCGCGGATCGCGGGTGAGCTGTGCGTGGATGGGTCCGTTCGACTCCAGGACCAGGCGGCTGTGGTCGGGATCCAGACCGACCCGGATGGCGCGCACCAGCACCGCGGCCGATATGCCCGGCGACGCGGCGAGCAATGCCGCACTCACGGCGACCGCGCGGGCGCATCGCTGCGCGGGCATGCGGACGCGGCGCGCGGTTGCGCGCCTCGCCCCCTCGGTGACACGGCGTGGGTTCAAGGGGTGCCTGCATCCGCAACGTTGTTGCCCACGACAAGATCGGCCTCCACGACGGCACCGGAATCCCGTTGCGCCGTGAGATGCAGGTGTTCGCCAACCGAATCCGGTGCGCGGATCGTCCATTCGTGCGTGGAGCCGGACAGCACGTACACGGGCTGTTGCGGCATGGACAACGGCTTCGAATCAGCGTCCGCCGAGAGCTCGAACCGGCTCAGCTTGATGTGCGCGGGCCCGTCGTTGCTCACGCGGATTTCGACCTGCCCATGACCGGCCGGCGTTGCCTGCCAATGCAGTTGCGGGGCCGCCGCCTGCGCCGATCGCACGAAAACCGGCAGGCTGATCCGCAGGCTCATCCGCAAACCCTTGAAGCCGGGCTTCAACGGCGGCGGGATTTCCTGCAGGAACAGCCGGTACGCGTGCTCACCCTGCCCATCCGGAGGCCGGCGGAAGCCCACGCGGATCACCTGCGAGCCATTGGCCGGCAGGGTGAAAATCGGCGGCGTCGCCAGGATGTCGGAGGTGGGCACGTACTTGTCCGCACCATCCACCTGCGACCACGACGTCAATTGCAACTGGACCACGGTCGGATCCGCGCCGACGTTGCGGACGGTCAGCGCGGCAACCGGCTTGTCGGCCGAAAGCGTCACCGTCACCGGGTTCACCTGGAAGGTGCTCGCCCACACCGGGCAGACGGCGCACAAGAGAAGAAGCATCAGGCCGCAAGCGGCCTGATGCAGTGGGGAGCGCTTCATCTTCAGAACGCAACGGTGGCCACGACCGTGTCGGAGTAGCTGCCAGCCGGGACGTTCTGGCCCGCCGCAACACTTCCGTACACACTCGTGCTGACCGCACTGCCGGTTCCGGTCACGCCTACGCCGGTGGAACCGTCGAACACGGTCGTCATGCCCGAGTTGGAATACAACTGATACGAAAGATAGTTGCTGGTACCGGCAAGCATCCGGCGTATCGGGGCGGCCGCCGTCGAGCCGGTGCCTGCATTGGCGCCCTGTCCGAGCGTGATGGTGGCGCTCGAGCCGTTGGTGCACGTGGTGCTGATCGTGCCGGTTGCGGTCAGCGCGGTGGTCTTGTTGGTCACGATCGGATCGTAAGCGCCGAATGCAACACCACCCGAAGCATCGATGGTGCAGTTGGCACTGATGGTTGCCGAGACGGGCAGGTTTGAGGTGGCGGTACCCGCGGCGGCGGTGCCGCTCATTGCCGCCACGGCGACGAGGACCGCGCTGGCGAGAAGATTCCTGGTCCAGCGTTGTTGAGATTGCATGTCTTACCCCTTGGACTTATTGCGGTCGATTTATGTGCATTGCCTGGGCCGGAACGGCTTCGGATGCGGGGCGAAGAATGCAGGTTTGAAGCGGTGCGGACGCGTGACTGCTCTCACGTCATATGTAAACGAAATTTACAGTTGGCATTTCGGTTCCTAACCTGTGCGTAACATCACGTTTGCTAGCGCGGCGCATCGCGCGTGCCCATTGCCTTCGCCGATCTCGAAAGTGTGATCGGGTTCGAATCGGGCTGAAGCGGTCGAGGGACCGCCCTGCAGGCGCATTCACTCACGCCGTCATCCTGCGGAGCGGCCCGGCTGGTTGACGAGCGCGACCGTCACGGCCGGAACACGGTTCCAGAGGATGGGCGTGCCGGCGCGGTTGCGCGGAGCCGGCGAGCGATCGAAGCGTTTTGCTTCGGCGCCTCAGCTCCGCTGCGGCGCGTCTGGAAGATGGCTCGCCCTGGCTTCCTTGAGCGTCTCTCCGCGCACCACGAACCAGACATCCTCGGCGATGTTGGTGGCATGGTCGCCGATGCGCTCCAGGTTCTTGGCGATGAAGAGCAGGTGCGTGCAGGCGGTGATGCTGCGCGCGTCTTCCATCATGTAGGTCAGCAACTCGCGGAACAGCCCCGTGTAGAGCGTGTCCAGCTCGTCGTCGCGCTGCCATATGACGTGGGCGAGCTCGGCATCGCGCTGGTTGTACGCGTGCAGCACCTCGCGCACCATGTCGCAGGCCAGCGTGGCCAGCGCGGTCAGGCCGCTTGCCAGCCGCACCGGCGCGGACAAGTTGAGGGTCATGGATCGCTTGGCGACGTTCGCGGCGTAATCGCCGATGCGTTCGATGTCGGACGCGATGCGCAGCGCGGCGAGGATCTCGCGCAGATCGCGCGCGATGGGCTGGCGCAACGCGAGCAGGCGCAGGACGTCATGTCCGATCTCGCGCTCCAGCGCATCCAGCGCGTCGTCGTTGTCCGCCACGCGCTGGGCCGCCCGGCTGTCGCGCTTGGCGAGCGCATCCATCGCCGCTTCGATCTGCGCGACGGCCAGCTCGCCCATCCTGGTGATCTCACCGACGAGGCGTTTGATTTCCGCGTCGTAGCTCTTGACGATGTGATCGTGGGTTTGAGTGTTCATTGGAGTGCCTCGAAATGGTTGGATCCGGCCACTAGGCTCGGCCATCCCTGGCCTCACCAAGTGGCTCCCGCCCTCCGCGTCCCGCTGCGGGCGTTCGGCTGCGCAGCAGATGCCCTTTTGGCATCTGCTGAACGCACAGCCTCACCCAAATCGCCCCGTGATGTAGTCCTCGGTCTGCTGCTTGTCGGGCTTGGTGAAGATCTTTTCGGTGTCGCCGAATTCGACCAGTTCGCCCATGTACATGAATGCCGTGCGGTCGGAGACGCGCGCAGCCTGTTGCATGTTGTGGGTGACGATCACGATGGTGTAATCGCGCTTGAGCTCCTCGATCAATTGCTCGATTCGACCCGTGGCGATCGGATCCAGCGCCGAGGTCGGTTCGTCGAGCAGCAGCACGTCAGGCTTCAGGGCGATGGCGCGCGCGATGCACAGTCGCTGCTGCTGCCCGCCGGACAGTCCCAGCGCGTTCTGCTTCAGCTTGTCCTTGACCTCGTCCCACAGTGCAGCCGCGCGCAGGGCCTGTTCCACGCGATCGCCCATGTCGGCGCGTTTCAACCTTTCGTGGTGGCGGATGCCCCAGGCCACGTTGTCCTGGATGGACATCGGGAACGGTACGGGTTTCTGGAACACCATCCCTACCTTGCTGCGCAACCGATTGATCGAGTAGCCGGGCGCAAGGATGTTCTCGCCGTCCAGCCAGACTTCACCGCTTGCGTGCAGGCCCGGATACACCGAATAGATGCGGTTGAACACGCGCAGCAGGGTGGACTTGCCGCAACCCGAGGGACCGATGATCGCCGTCACGCGCCTTACGGGAATATCCAGGGAGATTCCCTTGAGCGCATGGAACCCCGAGTAGTGGAAATCCAGGCCACGCACGGCCAGCTTCACCTGCTGCGGCACGGTGACGGCAGGCTCGAGGGAATGGGCGGAAACGAAATCGTGCATCGTGGCGATATTCATCAGTCGTGTGCCATGTGTGAGCGGCGCAGGTACCAGCGCGCCGCAAGACTCAACAGCAGAACAAACAGCGTGATCACCAGCGCGCCGGCCCACGCCAGCGCGTGCCAGTCGTCGTAAGGGCTCATCGCGAACTGGAAGATGACCACCGGCACACTGGCCATCGGCGCATCCAGCTTGGCGCTCCAATACTGGTTGTTGAGTGCGGTGAACAACAGGGGCGCGGTCTCGCCGCTGATGCGCGCCAGCGCCAGCAGGATGCCGGTAACGATGCCCGGCCGCGCCGAGCGCCACAGCACCTGCAGCGTGACCTTCCATTGCGGCACGCCCAGCGAGAGCGCGGCCTCACGCATGGCGTTGGGCACCAGTTGCAGCATTTCGTCGGAGGTGCGGACCACGATCGGCAGCACGATCATCGCCAGCGCGAGCGCACCGGCGAAAGCGGAAAAATGTCCGGCCGGCTTCACCGCGATCGCGTAGACGAACAGTCCCAATACGATGGACGGCGCCGACAACAGGATGTCGTTGAGGAAGCGTACGGCGTGGCCAAGTTTGCTGCGTCGCGCGTATTCGGCCAGCCAGGTGCCGGCGAGCACGCCGATGGGCGCGCCGATCACGATGGCCAGCATGCTCATCAGCAGACTTCCGAAAAGCGCGTTGGCAAGCCCGCCGCTCTCGCCGGGTGGCGGCGTCATGTGGGTGAACAGGTGCACACTCAACGCACCCGCGCCGTTGGAGAGCGTCGTCCACAGGATCCAGATCAGCCAGAACAATCCGAAAAGCGTCGCCAGGCCCGACAGCATCAGGGCCAGCGCATTGCGAAGACGGCGGCGCCGGTACAGTTTTTCGGAAACGGCATGTACGTGGGTATTCATGCGATGCCCTGCTTGCGCTCAAGCCGGCGCAGCATCAGCCGGGCGATCACCAGTACCACGAACGTCACGACGAACAAGAGGAACCCGAGCGCGATCAGCGAGGAGCGATAAAGATCCGAATCGGCTTCCGTGAACTCGTTGGCGATGGTCGCCGCGATCGAGTTGCCGGGCATCAGCAGGGACGCGGTCAGCTCGTGCGCGTTGCCGAGCACGAAGGTGACCGCCATGGTTTCGCCCAGTGCGCGTCCGAGCCCGAGGAAGATTCCGCCGATCACCGCCTGCCGGGTATAGGGGAGCACGATGTTCCAGGCGACCTCCCACGTGGTCGCGCCGAGCGCAAACGCGGACTCCTTCAGGCGGTTCGGAACGGTCAGGAAAACTTCCCGCATCACCGACGTGACGAATGGGATCACCATGATCGCCAGCACGACGCCGGCGGTCAGCATGCCCAGTCCCAGCGGCGGTCCGGAAAACAACGCGCCGATGATCGGCAGCGCACCCAGATGGGCGTCTATCCAGGGATCCGCGTGCGCGGCCATGAATGGCACGAACACGAACAGGCCCCACATGCCGTAAATGATGGACGGGATGCCGGCCAGCAATTCGATCGCGGATGCGACCGGCGTGCGCAACCAGGCCGGCGCGACTTCCGTGAGGAACAGTGCGATGCCGAAGCTGACGGGAACCGCCAGCAGCATCGCTATGAATGCCGTGACGATGGTACCGATGATCGGCACCAGGGCTCCGAATTGATGATTGACCGCATCCCAATCGGTGGAGACGAGGAACTTCCAGCCGAATGTGGCGAACGCCTCGCGCCCGCCCCATGCCATGGAGACGGCGGTACCGAGCAATGCCAGGGTGACCAGCAGCGCGCATCCGCCGCCGAGCCAGCGAAATGCCCGGTCGCCGAAGGCGCCGTCACGGACGGGATTGTTGGCGACGCTCGCGTTCAACGATTCACCTGTGGCAGTACGAAAACAGTGGCTCCCTCCATCTTCAAGAAGGAGGGAGCGTCTGGATCAATGTGGCGTCCTTGTCCCGAAGCGCCCGCGAAGCGGGTTGCCTTGTTATTTGAACTGGGTCTTCCAGTACGTTTCGATTCGCTGCACCAGCGACTCCGGCAGCGGCACGTAGTCGAGCGACTTCGCCTCCGCCTGGCCGTTTTCCAGCGACCACTTGAAGAAATCGAAGGCGACCTTGCTGCGCTCGGCATTCTTCGGGTGCTTGTACATGATCACCCAGGTGGTCGCGGCGATCGGGAAGGCATTCGCACCCGGCGCATTGGTCATCACCAGGCTGAAATCCCTGGCGCTCGCCCAGTCCGCAGTCGCCGCCGCGGCGGCGAACGAATCGAGGTTCGGCTGCACGTATTTGCCCGCGGCGTTCTTCAGCAGCGCGTAGCTCATCTTGTTCTGCAGCGCGTAGGCGTATTCGACGTAACCGATGCCGCCGCGGATCTGCTTCACGTAAGCCGACACGCCCTCATTGCCCTTGCCGCCGATGCCGGTCGGCCACTGCACCGCGGTGCCCTCGCCCACTTTCGACTTCCACTGCGGGTCCACCTTGGACAGGTAATCGGTGAAATTGAAAGTGGTGCCGGACCCATCCGAACGATGTACCACCGTGATGCGAAGAGCCGGGAGCTTCACGCCGGGGTTGAGCGCGGCGATCACCGGATCGTTCCAGTTCTTGATCTCGCCCAGGAAAATCTTCGCAAGCGTCGCGCCATCCAGCTTGAGCTGACCCGCCGCGAGGCCCTCGACGTTGACCACCGGCACGATTCCGCCGATCACGACGGGGAACTGTCCCAGTCCGGACTTGCTCAGCTCGTCCTCGGACAGCGGCTTGTCGGAAGCGCCGAAGTCCACCGTGCCGGCCTTGATCTGCGCGATACCGCCGCCCGAGCCGATGGACTGGTAATTGACGTGGTTGCCGGTCTTCGCCGCGTAGGCCGCCGACCACTTCGACAGCACCGGATAGACGAAGGTCGAACCCGCGCCGGTGATGTCGGTGGCGTGCGCGGACGCACCGAACAGCACCGCGGCCGCGAAGGCGGCGATGCGGATTGCTGGTGACATGCGGTTGAACATGATTGGCTCCGAAATTCTCGAGCAGGACTTGCTCGTGCGGAATTTCATCGGCGGCATGTTGCAACCTTATGAGCCTTTCATTGCAGCCGTGTTACAGCACCCGCACGCTCCCGCGCCGTTCAGCCGCGCGACTGTCTTGCAACTGTCACGAAAGCTGCACAAAGCTGTAACGATCCTTTAGCAAGCTGGTTTTGCTCGCTCTTGACCTGCGATCAGGGGCGCATCTCAACCGCAGCGGAGATCAACATGAAATCCCGAGTCATCGCCATGTCCATCGCACTCGCGCTGGGCGGCAGCCTTGCACTGAGCACGCCCGCTTTCGCGCAGTCGACCCGGCAATCGGACGAGGCTGCAGAAATCGCGCAACTCAAACAGCAGCTCGCCACCTTGCAAGCCAAGGTGAACGAGCTGGAGCAGCGCTCGGACGCGCAATCCACCATCAATGTCAGCACGCAGCAGAACCTCGAAGCGGTGCAGCAGCAACAGGCCAAGGCGCAACCCGCGGCCGATGCCTGGGCCAGCAACACCAAGGTCGGCGGCACCGCGTTCATCGACTTCACCAATCTCGATCAGACCAAGGGCGGCAAGAAGACCAATACCTCCGGCACCGGATTGGACGTCAAGCGCTTTTACCTGTCGGTTGACCACACCTTCAACGACATCTGGTCGGCCAACCTCACCACCGATTTCAACTACAGCAGCGTGGACGGCGAGACCCAGTTGTTCGTGAAGAAGGCCTATCTGCAGGGCAAGTTCAGTCCGCTGGCGACCTTGCGCGTGGGTTCGGCCAACATGGCGTGGATCCCGTTCGTGGAAGACTGGTACGGCTATCGCTTCGTCGAGAACACACTGGTGGATCGCACGAAGTTCGGCAGTTCGGCGGATTGGGGCGTGCACCTGCTCGGCGACAACGGCCTGTTCAATTACCAGGCGTCGGTGATCAACGGCGGTGGCTACAAGAATCCGACCCGATCCAACAGCGTGGATTTCGAAGGCCGCGTCGGCTTTCAGCCGATCAAGAGCGTGATGATCGGCGTCGGCGGCTACAGCGGCGACCTCGGCAAGGACACGCACGGCACGCCGGCGCTGCACGATGCGCATCGCTACGACGCGATGATCGCGTACAACGCCAACGGCTTCCGCCTCGGCGGCGAATACTTCCGCGCCACCAACTGGAACAACGTGCTCACGCCGGCCACCGACTCGGCCGACGGCTGGTCGCTGTGGAGCAGCTATGACTTCGGCCCGGCGTCGATCTTCGGCCGCTACGACCGCGTCAAGCCGAGCAAGGACCTCGATCCCAGCCTGAAGGACACGTACTACAACCTCGGCGTGGCGTTCCCCGTCACCAAGGGCGTGCGCGTGGCGGTGGCCTACAAGAACGAACGCCTGAAGAACGATACCACCACCGACACCAAGACGCGCGAGATCGGCGCGTGGGGCGAAGTGAAGTTCTGACAGCGTGCCAGAATCCCGACCAGCACAGGGATGTGCACCGAGCCGGGATCCAGTTCTTGATGGATGTCACCATCCCCGTGCAGGCCAAGGATGGCCGATGACACGGGGTCCAGTGCCTTTCGCGCACTCTGACTGCATGCCTTCCAACCAATTCTCGTCATTCCGGTGGCCGCGTCGGTTTCATGACGCCGCAACCCGGAATCCATTTCTCAATATGGAAAGCAACAGATGGATTCCGGGTTCCGTTCGCATTGATGCCGCGAACGGCCCGCGGAATGACGACGGATGATATTGCCCATCCTGAAGATGTTCAGGCGTGGAGCGGAAGCAATCGCGCTTTGTCGAACACGCAAGTGAACGTTGAACCTTCGCCGGGCTCGCTTTCGATCCGCAACTGCGCGTCGTGCAGATTCAACACGTGCTTGACGATTGAAAGCCCAAGTCCCGTACCACCGGTTGCGCGCGAACGGCTGGACGAGACGCGATAGAACCGTTCGGTCAGCCGCGACAGATGGCCGGCGGGAATCCCGTAGCCAGTGTCCGTGACCGAATACTCGGCGCCGGTCGGCGTGCGCCGCCAGCGGATCGTTATGCTGCCGCCTTCGGGCGTATAGCGCACCGCGTTGCTGACCAGGTTCGAGAACGCGCTGTGCAGGTCC
>DASSFA010000136.1:0-10998 GCA_035694895.1 Rhodanobacteraceae bacterium
CGCACATCAACACCAACGGCGAATCCATCGAGCTGGACATGCGCGGGAATCGCCCGAAAGCGGTGGACATCACCACCGCGCCCTATCCGGCCTTCCCGACCGACATGCAGGCGCAGTTCACCGCGCTCAATTGCGTGGCCGAAGGTACCGGCGTGATCACCGAGACGGTGTTCGAGAACCGCTTCATGCACGTGCATGAGCTGCATCGCCTCGGCGCCGACATCAAGCTCGAAGGCAACACCGCGGTGATCCGCGGCGTGGACGGCATGTCCGGCGCGCCGCTGATGGCGACCGACCTGCGCGCTTCGGCGTCACTCGTGCTGGCCGGCCTGGTCGCGCAAGGCGACACCGTGGTGGACCGCATCTACCACATCGATCGCGGTTACGAGTGCATCGAGGAGAAGCTGGGGATGCTGGGAGCGCAGATCCGCAGGCTGCCGGGTTGAGTGCGAGGGGTCAGGGGCGAGTAGTGAGGGCGCTCCGGCCGAAGGCCGGGATTGCGGATGGGTGGCGGGGCGGGTTCCGCAAGCTTGCAACTGCGAAGAGGTCATCGAGACCTTCCGCGCTGGCGCAACCATTTCGGTTTGGGCGCCCAACTAGCCATCCCAATCCTGTTCAACCCCCCCCGATCCTGCCAGTGCGCTGGTCTCTGCGCCCTCGCTACTGATCCCTCGCCCCTTGCTCCTCGCAGCTCTCCAGCTTCATCGTGAAATCGCCGTTGTCGTGCTGCGACACTTCCACGGGCACCGGCAGCTTGCCCGGCACGAACCAGCCGTCGAAACCGCCGCCGTCGGTGCGCACCACATGCACCGCGTCCGGATAATTTCCGGCCGGCACGCTGATCGCGCCTGATCCCTTCAGCGCGAATTGCTGGGTCTGGATGCGGTCGCGCACCGCGACAGGCAGCGCGAACTCGTGCTTGCCGGTCTTCAGTCCGGCTGCGATCGCCAGCACGACGGTGTGGCGCTCGATTGCGCCGGGCTGCGCGGCGAAGCGGTGCTCGCCCTTGTCGTTCACCACGATGGTGTTGCCTGGCCAGTCGAAGCGCACGTTGCGCTGCTTGTGCTTGAACGCGGCGTCCATCGAGTAGTCGTAGCTCAGGCCTTCGGGCAGGTCGCCTTTCCAGCGGAAGGTGGACGTCTCGCGGGCGTTGATGCCCAGCATCGCGGCGAGACCCGAGGTGCCCTTGCTGTCGGTGACGAAGGTCCAGGCGTTGTCGCCGGATGGCGACAAGGTCAGGATGGCCTCGCCGATCGGCGATCCATCTTTCAGGAGTTGATAGCGCGCGGTGAATGCGGGCAGCGGTGCGGCGAAAGCGGTGGCGGCAAACAGCAGCGTGGCGACGATGATGGACGCGCGCAATGGATTGCGGATCATGCAGGCACCCTGAAAGCAAAAATTGACCGACGTGACTGTGGCGCCGCGCCGCTGAACGCCCGCCTCACGCGGTGCGCAGGTTCCCGTCGGCAGCCAGTCGGAGTGGCTCGCTGATTGCGCTGCCGTTCCAGTGCACCGCGCCATCGCGCAGCGTCACGCGCCCGCGTGCGATCGCATCAACGCAGGCCACGATCAGTCGATGCTCCTGGCCCAGCAGTCGCGCGGCCAGGGCTTCCTCGTCATCGCCTGCATGGATGGGGATGCGTGCCTGCGCGATCACGGGACCGCCGTCCAGCTCGGGAGTGACGAAGTGCACGCTGGCGCCGTGCTCGGCATCGCGCGCGGCAATCGCGCGCCAGTGCGTGTGCAGCCCGCGGTATTTCGGCAGCAGCGAAGGGTGGATGTTGATGATGCGGCCCTGCCAGGCATCCACCACCGCGCCGTCGATCACGCGCATGAAGCCGGCCAGCACGATCAGTTCCGCTCCGCTTTCCGCCACGCGCGCGAACAGTGCTTCGTCGAAGGCCAGGCGGCCAGGGTAGCCCTTCGGATCCAGCGCCAGCGTGGGGATGCCGTGTGCCTCGGCGTTCCGCAAGGCCGGCGCATCCGCCTTGTCGCTGGCCACCAGTTTGAACTCGATCGGCAGCTTTCCGGCCTCGCGCGCAGTCATCAGCGCGCCGAGATTGCTGCCACGGCCGGAGACGAGGACGGCGATGGGCAAAGGCCGGGAATCGGGAATCGGGAATCGGGAATCGGAAGAGCCGCTCACCTGATATGTACCCGCGACTCGCCACGTGAAGGCACTACTTCGCCGATGATCCAGGAGCTCAGGCCGGAGCGCTCCAGCATCGCGCCCGCCGCGTCCGCATCGTCGCGTGGGAGGATCACGGTGAATCCGATGCCGCAGTTGAAGGTGCGCCACATCTCCTCGCGCGGCACATTGCCTTCGCGTTGCAGCCAATCGAATACCGGCGGCAACTTCCAGGTCGAACTGTCGAGCGCGATGCCCAGGCCGTCCGGCACCACGCGGATGATGTTCTCGGTGAGTCCGCCGCCGGTGATGTGCGCCATGCCGTGCACGGGCACGCCGCGCATCAGCTCCAGCATCGGTTTCACGTAGATCGTGGTCGGCGCCATCAGCGCGTCGGCGAGCTTGACGCCGCCAACGTCAAGGTCGAAAGGCGAGCCCGCGCGCTCGACGATCTTGCGGATCAGCGAATAGCCGTTCGAGTGCGGGCCGCTGGAGGCCACGCCGAGGATCACGTCGCCCGCGCGCACCGCCGAGCCGTCGATCAGTCCGGATTTCTCGACCGCGCCGACGCAGAAACCTGCAAGATCGTATTCGCCCGGCGGATACATGTCCGGCATCTCGGCCGTCTCGCCGCCGATCAGCGCGCAGCCGGCCAGTTCGCAGCCCTTTGCGATGCCGCCGACCACGCTCACGGTGGTCGCGACATCGAGTTTCCCGGTCGCGAAATAATCGAGGAAGAACAGCGGCTCGGCGCCCTGCACCAGCACGTCGTTGACACACATGCCGACCAGGTCGATGCCGATCGTGTCGTGCCGGTTCAACTGTTGCGCCAGCTTGAGCTTGGTGCCCACGCCGTCGGTGCCGGAGACCAGCACCGGCTCGCGGTACTTGTTCGAAAGATCGAACAGCGCGCCGAAGCCGCCGAGTCCGCCCATCACCTCGGGCCGGAAGGTACGCTTCACCAATGGCTTGATGCCCTCGACCACGGCATTGCCGGCGTCGATGTCCACGCCCGCGGCGCGGTAGGTGAGCGGCTTTTTCTCGGGCATGGGCGATCGCCGGGACACGGGAAGGGCCGTAAATGATAGACGGGCCGGGCCCGATTGGGCAGACTTGCGGTTGAGTGCCTGGAGGCTGTCGCGCTCGGCAGCTCGCGACGCTTGGAAGCCGCTCAAGACAATCGGGAGTACCCATATGGGCAGATTCGTGATGGCTGCGCTGCTGGCGCTCTCGCTGTTGTTCGCTGCGGGCGCGCACGCGCAGGACACGTCGGCCGCAGGCGGCACCTATTCCGCCGTCGTGCCGGTCGCGGATACCAGCGATGCCGCGCGCGATACCGCGTTCTCCACCGCGTTGACGCAGGTGCTGCAGCGGCTGGCGCCGCAGGCCGTGCCCGGCGCGGACGTGCTCGGGCAGGCTTCCGGGCTCGTGCGCAATTACAAATATCAGCGCGCGCCCGGCGGAAACGGCCTGCAGGTGCAGGTGGATTTCGATCCGGGCTCGATCCGGCATCTGATCCAGCAGCTCGACACCAGCGCGGCGGCCGGCTCGGCGCCTGCGACGGCGTCCAGCTCCGCGGCGCCGATTGCAGGGACGGGCGGCAGCGGCATCGTGTGGGTGGACGGGTTGAACAGCGCGACCGATTTCGCCTCGATGCTCTCGACCCTGCGCGCTTCGCCGCAACTGCACAACGTGGTGCCGGTGGCCGCGCAGAACGACGGCGTGCTGCTGCAACTGGATTACGACGCGCCATTGCCGGAGGTGCTCAATGCGCTGATCGCCGGTGGGCATCTGCAAACTGCGCCGGCGCACCAAGGCGCGGATGCCTCGCTGCACTGGATCAGATGAGCGGTCGTGACGCTTGCGGTCCGCTCTGGTGTGAACCGGAAAACGTGATTCGCTTCGTGCCGAATGCGGACATGATGCGCCAGTTGCCCAACCTGATTTCCTGCCTGCGCATCGCGCTGGTGGCGCCGCTGGTCGCGTTGCTGCTGCAGGGGGACTTTGAAACCGCGCTGTGGATCGGCGTGGCGGCCGGCCTTTCCGATGCGCTGGACGGGTTTCTCGCGCGCCATTTCGGCTGGCGCAGCCGGCTCGGTTCGCTGCTCGATCCCGCAGCCGACAAGCTGTTGCTGGTCGCGGCATACCTGTGTCTCGCACAGATCGGCCATATCGCGTGGGTGCTCGCGTTGCTGGTGTTGGCGCGCGACGTGGTGATCGTGCTGGGCGCGCTGGCGTATCGCGGTGTGGTCGGAGAGTTCGAGGCCCGGCCCAGCCTGTGGTCGAAGGCCACCACCCTCGGTCAGATCCTGTTCGTGCTGCTGGTGCTGGCGTCCCACGCATTCGCCTTCCACTGGCAGCAGCGCGGTTACGCGTGGATCGTCGCCGCCCTCACGGTGATCAGCGGCGCGGATTACATCGTGCGCTGGGGATTGCGCGCGCGCAATGCGCTACATGCGAGGAGAACGCCGCAATGAACAGCGACATCGCCCGCCGCTGGCAGTGGCTCGCGATCATCCTGGTGATCGGCGGGCTGCTATGGATCCTGCGCCCGGTGCTGACTCCGTTCGCGATCGCGGCGATGCTGGCGTACCTGGGCGATCCGCTCGCGGATCGCCTGGAGCGCCTGCGCTGCAATCGCACGCTGGCGACCAGCATCGTGTTCGTGATCATCGTGCTGGTGCTGGCCGGCGCGATGGTGCTGCTGGTGCCACTGATCCAGCGCCAGGTGGTGCGGTTGATCGCGGCGATGCCGGCTTACGGCGAATGGATCCGCACCGGCCTGTTCCCGTGGCTGCAGCGGCATCTCAACCTGCCGCAGAATTTTTTCGACATCAACAGCATCCTTGCCAATATCCGCGCGCACGTCGGCACGGTCGGCAATCTGGCGGCGGTGGTGCTCGGCTACGCCACGCGCTCCAGCCTCACCGTGATCGGCTGGATCACATCCCTGGTGCTGATCCCGGTGGTCACGTTCTACCTGCTGCGCGATTGGGACGTGATGGTCGCGAAGATCGACCAGCTGCTGCCGCGCACGTACCAGCCGACCATCGCGCGGCTGGCACGCGAATCGGATGCGGTGCTCGGTGCGTTCGTGCGCGGGCAGTTGCTGGTGATGATCGCGCTGGGCCTGTTCTATGGCGTGGCGCTGTGGGCGATCGGACTCGAGGTCGGCCCGCTGATCGGCATGATCGCTGGGCTGGTCAGCTTCGTGCCGTACCTGGGGTTCATCACCGGCCTGTTCGCCAGCCTGATCGCCGCACTGGTGCAGTACCACGACTGGCAGCACCTGGCGATGGTGCTGGTCGTGTTCGGCATCGGCCAGGTGCTGGAAGGCTACGTGCTGGTGCCCAGGCTGGTCGGCGGCAAGATCGGCCTGCATCCGGTGGCGGTGATCTTCGCGATCCTCGCCTTCGGGCAGTTGTTCGGCTTCCTCGGCGTGCTGCTGGCGTTGCCGATGGCCTCCGTGTTGGTGGTGCTGCTGCGCTACGCGCACGAGCGCTACACGGCGAGCGCCTTGTACGATTCGCGCGCCGCGGCGACGGCCGAACATGCGCCCGTGACGCTGGAAATCGAGCCGCCGCCAGAATCGCCGCACCAGGACGGGAGCGGAAGTGATGCGCATCGAGAGTAAAAAGACGTTCGCCCTGAGCGTAGCGCCACAGGCGCGGAGTCGAAGGGCGTTTCGACTCCGCTCGCTTTGCTCGCTACGCTCAACGCGAACGGATTCTTGCTTCGAATGATGAACGCGCGCCAATTGCCGCTCGGCCTGCGCTGGCCTTCGCACCAGCGCCTCGACACTTATCTCGCCGGCGCCAATACCGCCGCGCTGGAGGGCGTGCGCGACGCGGCGCTGGGCGAAAGCAATGCCTGGCTCTACCTGCAGGGCGCGCGCGGCAGCGGCAAGACCCACCTGCTGATCGGCGCCTGCCGGGTTGCGCTGGAGAACGGGCGCAACGCGCGCTACCTGCCGCTGGCGTCGCTCGGCGAGCCGCGCTCGGAAGCGATCGCCAGCTTCGGTGCGGAAAAGGGCGAGCTGCTCGCCATCGACGATGTGCAGGCGATCGCGGGCGATCGCGATGCCGAGCGCGCGTTGTTCGATCTCTACAACCGCGCACGCGAGTCGCACGCGGTTTTGCTGTTCGCAGCCGGCGATTCGCCGAATCGACTCGCCGTGCAATTGCCGGATCTGGCTTCGCGCCTTTCCGCGTGCACGCAGATGGGCTTGCAGGCGCTGGACGAGTCCGGGCGTCGTGCCGTGCTGCGTTCGCGCGCGCAACAGCGCGGGTTGGAAATTGACGACGCGGTCCTGGACTGGCTGTTTGCCCGCCAGCCGCGCGACCTTGTTGCCCTGATGGAATTGTTCGAGCGTCTGGACCACGCCGCGCTGGCGGCTCAGCGCAGGGTCACGATTCCATTCTTGCGGGAAATGCTTTCGAAGTAGGAGCGCGCCCGCGCGTGACTGCTTGAGTCCTCCCTTGCACGAGGGATGGTTTGACCGGGATCGCGCGTGGCGCACTCCTACAGCAGCGTTGCGTCGAGTTCCCGCAACCGCTGCGGCGTGCCGATGTCGTTCCATGCGCCGCGGTGCTGCTGCCAGCCGATCCGATCTTGCGAAATCGCCGCCCGCAGCAGCGGGGTGATCGAAAAGCGCGGCGGGTTTTCATGTGCGCCGGGCGCATCTCCGATCACCTCGCGCCAATCGTTCAGCAACTCCGGGCGGTACACGCCGATGCCGGCGAAGGTCAACGAGCGTTGCGCGTTGGGCACATCCGCAAACGGAAACAGCGTACCGTCCGCGTCGATGCCGAAATCGCCGCGCGGATGCTGCGGCGGGTTGGCCACCAGCACCAGCTGCGCCAGGCCGTTCGGTTCACGCGGCAGCGAGGCGAAATCGAAATCGCTCCAGATGTCGCCGTTCACCGCGATGAAGGGTTCGCTGCCGAGCAGCGGCAGGGCCTTCAGCATGCCGCCGCCGGTTTCCAGCGGTGTTTCGCCTTCGTAGCTGTATTCGATGCGCAAGCCGTAGCGCGCGCCAATGCCCAGTGCTTGCGGGAATTGCGAAGCCAGATGCGAGGTATTGATCACCACTTCGCGCACGCCGGCGTGCGCAAGGTTTTCGAGATGCCATTCGATCAGCCGCTTGCCGCCGACGCTGAGCAGCGGCTTGGGCGTGGCGTCGGAAAGCGGGCGCATGCGCTCGCCACGGCCGGCCGCGAAGATCAGGGCTTTCACGCGTCCTCCGTTCGCGCTGAGCGTAGCTCGCGGAGCGAGCGGAGTCGAAGCGCATTCGCATGGCCCTTCGACTCCGGCCCCATCTTCAGTTGAAGATGGGGCCTACGCTCAGGGCGAACGGAGCCGGGATCGGAAGGCTTCATGTCTGCGGCTGTGTCAGATCGCGATGTCCAATCTTGCTGTCAATCAGCGCGATGAAGTCGGCGAGCTCGGTATGCTGCGCGCCGACGCTGCGCACGTAGTGCCACACGCGCGGCAGGTCACTGAGATAGCCGCGCTTGCCGTCGCGGTACCAGAGCCGGCAGAAGAGGCCGAGCACCTTGATGTGTCGCTGCAGGCCCATCAGGTCGAACCAGCGCTGCCAGCGTGCCGCGTCCACGGACGCGTCCAGCACGCCGGCATCGCGCAACGCAAGGCGATGGCCTTCCGCCCACTCGCGCACGCGTCGTTCGTCCCAGACGATGTAGCAGTCGCGCAGCAGCGAAACCAGGTCGTAGGTGACCGGGCCGAGCACCGCGTCCTGGATGTCTATGATCCCGGGACTGGCATCCGGCACGACCAGCAGGTTGCGGCTGTGGTAGTCGCGGTGCACGTAGGCGCGCGGCTGCATCAATGCGGAATTGATCAGCAGCCGGAACGCCGCCTCGATCACGTCCCACTCGTCGCATTCGATGGCGATGCCGAGATGTTTCTGCAGGAACCATGTCGGCATCAGCTCCAGTTCGGTCATCAGCCGCGGCTCGTCGTAGGCCGGCAGGCCGCGCGCGTCGACGCGCGTCTGCATCGTGACCAGCGCGGCCAGCGCATCCCCGTACAGCGCATCCACCGTGGAATCGCCGAGCTCCGGCAGGTATGTGCGTGTGCCGAGATCCTCCAGCAGCATCAATCCGCGCGCGCGATCCTGCGCCAATACTTCCGGAGCGTGCAGGCCGGCCGCGTGCAGGCGGGCGGCCACGTCCAGCCAGGCGTCGAATTTCTCCGCTTCCGCCGGCGGCGCATCCATCACGATCGCGCTGCGCGCGCCGTCGCGCGCGCGCCAGTAGCTGCGGAAGCTGGCGTCCTCCGAGGCACGCTCCAGCGAGGCGGCGCCACCGAGCGCCGCGCGCGCGAAGGCGAGGCGCTCGGCAGCGCGGTCGGTGGCGGGCGGCGTGGCGAGATCGTTCATGTTTTCACGTCATGTTGCCGTGCGGATCGGAAAGATGAGTGTCTCTGGACCAGGGAGCACGGCGTCCGTGGCGACGCCCGGCATTGTATGTCCTTATCACGGTTCTGCAGGGTCGGTCCGCACCAAAGCGCAGTCGCTTTGGGCTATGCTCGTGGGTTTTCGGGGCGCGGAAAGATGGCGGACACGGCGGCGTTCCAAACCCATCTCGACCGGCTGGAAGCGGAGTCCATCCGCATCCTGCGCGAGACCGTGGCCGAGTGCAGCAAGCCCGTCCTGCTCTACTCGATCGGCAAGGATTCCTCGGTCCTGCTGCACCTGCTGCTGAAGGCGTTCCATCCGGCCAGGCCGCCTCTGCCGCTGCTGCACGTCAATACCACCTGGAAGTTCCGCGAGATGATCGAGTTCCGCGACCGGATCGCGCGCGAGACCGGGGTCGAACTGATCGAGCACATCAATCGCGAAGGCGTCGGCAAGACCGATCCGGTGAACGATCCCTCCAAACATACCTACGTGATGAAGACGCAGGCGCTGCGGCAGGCGCTGGCCGATCACGGTTTCGACGCGGCGATCGGCGGCGCGCGACGCGACGAGGATCCCGCGCGAGCCAAGGAACGCGTGATCTCGCTTCGCGGCGCCGGCCAGCGCTGGGAACCCCGCAAGCAGCGGCCGGAACCCTGGAGCCTGTTCAACACGCGGCTGGCGAGCGACGAGACGCTGCGCGTCTTCCCGCTTTCGGACTGGACGGAACTCGACGTGTGGCTCTACATCCGCCGCGAGAACATCCCGGTGGTTCCGCTCTATTTCGCCGCGATGCGACCGGTGATCGAGCGCAACGGCGCGCTGCTGGTCTACGACGACGATCGCATGCCGCTGAACGACGGCGAGAAGCCGGTGCCGCGCAAGGTGCGCTTCCGCACCCTCGGCTGCTGGCCGCTGACCGCGGCGGTGGAATCATCCGCGTCCAATCTGGACGAGATCATCGACGAGATGCTCGAGACGCGCGTGTCCGAACGCGCGGGACGGATCATTGATCACGATCCTTCCGATTCCATGGAGCGGAAGAAAAGGGAAGGATACTTCTGATGAATTCGAAAAACTTCCATCCAGTCAGTTTTTCGAGACGCCGACTCCGGTACATGCCCGGACTCGGCGTCGCCTCGGCAAGCGAGAAGCCGCTTGCCTCGCGTGCGGGCCATCCCTGGCCCGCGCGCACCCTGTCTGACGCCAAGGTGCTTTGCTGATGGCCGTCATCACTGAATCCGAAACCCCGATGATCGCCGAACGGCTGCAGGCGCTGGTCAACCGCGACACGTTGCGCATCGCGATCTGCGGCAGCGTGGACGACGGCAAGAGCACGTTGCTGGGCCGCCTGCTCGCGGAAGCCGGGATGATCCCGGAGGACCGCCTGGCGCAGATGATCCGCGACAGCCGCAAGCACGGCACGCAGGGCGGCGCGCCCGACTACGCACTGCTGCTGGACGGCCTGGAAGCCGAGCGCGAGCAGGGCATCACCATCGACGTGGCCTGGCGCTATTTCGGCACCGACAAGCGCGCGTTTATCGTCGCCGATTGCCCGGGGCACGCGCAGTACACGCGCAACATGGCGAGCGGCGCGTCCAGTGCGGAACTCGGGATCGTGCTGGTGGACGCGCGCGCCGGCGTGCAGACGCAGACGCGGCGGCACGTTGCGATCCTGTCCATGTTCGGCGTCAAGCGCGTGCTGTTCGCGGTCAACAAGCTGGATCTGATCGAATACGACCCCGCGCGCTACGCCGAGATCGAAACCGAGTGCGCGCAGCTTGCACGCACGCTCGGGATTGCGCACAGCGATGCGATTCCGGTCTCCGCGTTGAACGCGGACAACCTGGTCGCACGTTCGCCGCGCACGCCGTGGTACGCCGGGCCGCCGCTGCTCTCGTACCTGGAGGAAGTGCCGCTCGAGCGTCGCGGGGAAGCCGCGTTCGCCATGCCGGTGCAGTGGGTCAACCGGCCCGACCATACGTTCCGCGGCTATGTCGGCAGCATCGCCGCTGGCAGCGTCGGCACGGGCGACGAAATCATCGTGATGCCGTCCGGGCAGCGCTCGCGCGTCGCGCGCGTGATCGGCGGCGACGGCGACCTCGCCCGGGCGCAGGCCGACCAGGCGGTGACGCTCACGCTCGCCGACCAGATCGACGTGGCGCGGGGCGACGTCATTGCCGATCCCGCGCATCCGCCGCAGGTGGCCGCGCAGTTCGCCTGCCACCTGCTGTGGCTGGACGATGCGGCGCTGCTTCCCGGCCGCCGTTACCTGTTGAAGCTGGCCACACGGACGCTCGGCGCGCAGGTCACCGAGATCAAGCACCGGATCGATCCGGACACCCAGGCGCAGCTCGCCGCCACCCGCCTCTCCGCCAACGAGATCGGCGTGTGCAATCTCTCGCTCGATGCCGAGATCGCCTACCAGCCGTACGCGCGCAACCGCAGGCTC